>CAZHFI010000114.1:0-4289 GCA_964531845.1 uncultured Nitrososphaeraceae archaeon | reverse complement strand
GCCCAAGGCTTGATATTGACATTCAAAACTCCTTCTAGGATAAAACTAGAATTAACAAAGCCAGAAGACAGACCTTATAGAATGCGAAAGTCTAGACATCTTGATTCTATAGAACACGGTGAAAAAAATATAATCAGAAAATATAGATTGATGCCAAGCAAAACAAAGACCTCCTGATAATATTATATAATATTTTATACTGACACTTTTGTATGGTTGTAAAAAAAATGAGATGTTGATCATATGAACAAACAAATAGTTCATTTTTTTGAAGACATAAACAAAAAATTTTATCGTGCTACTTAGGCAATCTTGTCTGAATACAATTTCAAACTTTAACGTTGGTAAATTGTAAATAAAATATGGATCTCATAATATCGATAATAAATCAAAATAAAAATTGACGTTTAATGGATACGCTATATTAAAGTTAAAAAAGATTGATTTTCATCATATCTTATAACTCCAAATTTAATTCGTTACATAGTAACCAATTTTGATTAATATATCAATCAAATAACAAAAAATTAATATCCATAACCTTAAAATATGAACGTTGTATGAAGAATTATCGTATATTCAACATATTTTGCACCTACATAATAAATATTATAATAGATAGTAACTTTAAAAAAGTAAATCTCTAATTTAGAGATTTCTTTTTTTAGAAAATTTTTGCATATTGTACATAAATCTGGTAACCAAATACCAGAATAATGGATAAAAAAATTATTGGAATATCGCTGGCTTTTGGTGTTATTCTAATGAATATGCTTTCAATGAGCAATATATTTGCATTATTGGATAAGGACGGCAGATATGCAATAGTAACAGTGCAGAATGTCAAAAGCAAAGATATTGAAATTTATGTGTATGTTTATGACTAGGAAAAGGATAAAAAAGTAGAGGGTTCTCAAGCAATTGATACTGGATCAACCATAGTGGAGAGATTTAAATTTAATAATGATGATTTTGGTGAAACCAGTACTGCCACCGCAGAAAAAGGGATACAAGTTGGAACAGAGATAATCACATGTATCGAGTTTAAAGATAGAAAGGGAGAACCATCATGTTTAACAGATAAATTCAAATCAATATCACAGCCTTTCAGAGTAACAATGGATGCAGACTACATTAGAGACAATTAATATTCATTTATTTTTCTATATATTTATTTTTTATTGAGGATATTTATCTAATCCAAATAAGAAACTATTTGTCATTTATTCTTGAATTGAGTATTTATTAACACCTATAAGTAAATTTTGCATATTTGTTGTATTTATTACACACGTATAAAATTCAGATTATCAAATAGGTTGGTTACAAAATATATATAAGAATATTTAACAAATTCTTACATCATAAATAATAATATATATACAGAATTTTATTACCTAAAATATGAATAAAAATTTTCTCTAATTTCCTTGTTCTGACAGCTATATTAATGAATATGATATCATTTGAAAACCCGTCACCACTAATGGATAAAAATGACAGATATGCTGTAATAACACTAAAAAATCTGAGAAGCAACGGATGCATTTGTGAGCGATGCACTTACAATTTCTTTAGGGGCTTTAAATGCAATGAAATACAATGTTACTCTCAAAGATGAATCTAACAAACAATCTTCCATACAAACACAAATAGCTTTTACAAAAGATTCAAGAGGTTTTGTAATAGCCTATAGTCCAAGCAAGATTCATCCAGAAAAAGATCTTTCTGATATAAAAACAGTTATTAATTCTTTTAAAATAGAAACAAAAAATAAGTTGCCCATAAAATAATCTATTTTCTTTACAAAAAATAATTAACATTTGTGAAATTCATTTCTGAACTCGAATTAGAAAACCAACGCTATCGTAAATATCTTGATCTGATAGATGTAACTCAGATTTTAAGAAAAAATCTAACTATAAAGTATTCATAACTATAAAATATTACTGAATTTTTTGACTTTTTTTTGCCTATAGTTATGGCTGGAAAAAACATTATCGTCAATAGTGGACAGCTAGTGGGCGTCTACTAAATCAATTATTGAATAATCATCCTAAGTTGGTAAAATGATTGTTGCACGACATTCTTTGGAATGACCAAAAAGTAACTATTGATATAATTCTGTCAATCATATAGTTACTCTGATGAGCTACATGATGTCAACTCGTTTGTAATATCTTTGCCATCCGACACTAAATTCATCATACGAGACGAGCATCATCGAAAAATTAAAACAATATTACAAGATATGAGATAGGGAATGATTACTATTACCGAACTAGAAAAGGAGATAATTATCTATGGTATTTGCAAAAGGTTAACCTTTTATGCTTTAATGTAAAATGATACATGAAATAACAAATTCGATTTAAATCAATGTTGAAAAAACTATCTTAACAGGTTCTTAAATAAGTACATCCAATTTAGGAATCTGATTTTTGTAATGTCAAAATTTGGACTTTCATATCAATATCTTTGATTTTTTCATTTTACAGTACAATGTAATAGAAACATTATTTTATAAAAACTTCAACAAATTCTATATACTTTTTTACCTTAGGTTTTCCATGTTTAAAAAATATAATTTCATAATTTTTGGATTACCTTTGTTCTGTTCTATTCTATTAGGAAACGGGGTCCACTTAAATAATTTGGCAATTTTTGCGACTGAAAACGAAGAGGATAAAAATTCATCATGTTTTGAAAAGTTTCTAGGGGGTCAAGATATACAAACTCTTGTGCATGATTTTGGAGGAGAATCTTTATCTGATATTGTTGGAGACTTTTTTCAATTTGGAATTTCCAAATCTGCTCTTGAAGAATATCTAAATAATGTTTTAGAAATATCCCAACAGGATATTGTGAGTTTAGTACAATGTGAAAAAGATATAGGTATAAAATTTGTTCCTTAGATAAAGCATTACTCATCTAAATTCTTATTTTTGAATTGATTAGGATATTTGTAATTGTATTTAAAAGTTTACTTATATTCTAAATGAAATTGTGATATCTTTTCTAAAAAATATCAGTTTTCGACTATGTTCATTTGGCGAAAGACCTATAGCTGCGAATGTCAAATTATAACATTTGTGGTTAGTTTACCATTCCTGATCTTCTCATAAAGACTTTCTATGATATTTTTTCTACTTTCATCTTCATCACCATCATCATCTGACAGTTCAGTTATGTCTATCACCTCTTTCTTTACTGGTTCTTGTTTAGCAGATGGTAAAAGATTCTCTAGACTATTCTTTAGGTATCATGACTATTGTTGTTGTGGTAATGTTGGAGCTAGGTGTGGTTGTACATATTGAGGTTGTATCCGTTATGGGGGGGGTGGAAATGGATATTGCTGGAATCTATAGATATTAGACCCATTCACACCATCTTTAGCCATTTGAACAATTCTCTTTAGACTATTACTATAAGTTTCATCTTCATTAATGTTTTCATAGCTCAAATTGAATGAATCTAATAGAACATTTTTCATTTTAAATATTCTACCATATTATTACATACGTACCTCGAACCATCCCATTGCAACCTGTGACCTAGATATTTAATGACGATTTTAATGGATGTACAAGATTAATGAAAGAGTGATAACTGAGATACACAGTAAAATTTACTAAAATGTACCTAGAACAGTTAGAAGCACCCTCGTAATAAAATCATAAAATTCACCAGAACTTTCCAAACCCACCCACAAAACATTAATCTCAAGTACTTTTTCCCAAGGTATTATAAAAAAAAACTAAAATTTAACTTGAAAAAATAAAATCGATTTATCACTAGAGATATTCTTCTAACTTTTTTCTCTATTCATATATATTTTTTTAACATGTCTACTTCTTCTCCACTTAGAATTCTCGATACTACATGCCTGTTATTGCTTTCTTTTTTTGCAGTTCATTTTTTAAATCAAGATGATATACATCTAAATCTCTAATTTTTTTATAAGTATTAGCAGTTATTGTTACTAAATAAATTACCATTATGTTCTATTTTTTTTGTCTATTTTAAATATATTGGTCAGTTTTCGATGTCGAAAAATTTTCATTAAAACCAAACTAGCCTAATTTATAAAATTATGATATAAAATATTAAATATTGTTATTGTAAATCTAGTTTAATGAAATTTTTAATACTTTTTGTTATATTGGTGTCATGCTTAACATCCAATTTGTCTCAAAATATCTTACCTGGCTCGTAATGCATTAATAATCACAATAATGTCAAGTAATTCTTGAATTAATGCACCCATAGATGGAGGAATAATTCCAAAA
>CAZHFI010000113.1:0-4432 GCA_964531845.1 uncultured Nitrososphaeraceae archaeon | reverse complement strand
TTATTTTGCCAGTAGTTAAATCTATCATGGCTAGAAAATTAATTGGATTTTTTGAAATGATTGCTATTCCTTCTGCCTTTCCTTCAACTATTTTTCTACAATTAATAATTTTATCCACCATATTAGATGGTATTCTCCTTGACTATTGCCTTGAGATTTTTTAATGAAACACCAACTTTGTTTGAGTGCTTCATATAATACGAGCCTTTTACACTGTTTGTAATGATCGAATCATGTTTGTCTTTGGTGATCAGGGGTGTAAGACATGTGCAAGAGTCACAAAAGAATTCACAACCTGCTTTTTCCAATCTATAAATCGATTGGTTTTTTATGGCACGGTCAAAAACTGGTTTCGCACAGAATATCATACATTTCTTGTTAAACTTTTTTCCACTCATCATGGTGTCTAAAAGATTTATCTCATTCATACCCAATTGTGGGCTACCTAGAACTATTATGTCTCCTCTTTCTGAGGTATTTAATTCATCAAAGACACTTGCCCTCTCTTTTTTACCAAACAATATCTTTTCTGCATTATCTCTGTCATCGGTTTTAAACATTCCACATACTCCAGACGTTCCCATTCCTGCAGAAAGTGACTTCATTTTTATAATATCTATTTGGTCTTTTCTGCAGTCTATTCCAACACAACTCTCGTTAGAAACTCTGCCTGCAAAGTATCCTAAAAGTCCATAATCTAATTCATTTAGGTTTGTCTGGTTATCATCATCGGAGACTTTGCCATCACCATCTGATAAATCTGGTTTTATCATTATTTTGGATTTTCTATTTTCCTCTAACAACAGGTCAGAATATGGTGCTTTTCCTGTTATTGCACTGGCCAGCGAACTTAACGCACTTTCTTTATTTGTCTTTATGTTTAAAATGGAATTTAAAAAAACTGCAGCATTACTTTCGGCAAAACTAGCATATTCTCCTTTTTGTGGCAATGAAAATAATTCATAAGGAATGCATGTAAAACTCATGTTGACGCCTAGTTTTTTATAAGAATCTGTAATTGAAAATTGATTTTTAATAAACTCTTCTTTTAAATCTATATTTTTTTTAGCAGAATCAAATCCCATTGGATTCAATGTTGTATTTACCTTCACCTTCTTTCCTTCAGAACTCATCTCTTTTAGAAACTCTTCTCCAGATTTTCCAATTGTATTGAAATTTACACCTGAAACATGAGCCCATTTTATTGGAATTAATCTTTCTGCTCCATTTGCATTACCAATAGCGAGTAGAATTCTATACGCAGTAGAAAGTGTTTCTCCAAATTCACCATTAAGAGCTTGTTCTTCTTCCCTAGTCAGATGCATTATTTATAATATCATTTATAAACCAAAACACAATATAAAAATGCTCTATTGTTAGTTTTTAGATTGTTCTGTTTTAAGAATATCTAATGATTTAATTTGACAGTTAGTGGTTTTGTAATCGATCCACAAATCTAATATTTTGGAATAGTCTATTAACAAGTACATTACTTTATACAATGTGAAATTTGAAGAATGGTTCCCATATTATCAGGATATTAGAATGGAATTTGGCTACAGTACACAAAAGGACCAAGAAGCAGCAAAATTACTCTCTACCATCATTAAAAAAAGAAAAACTCAGCCATCTATTTTATCAAAGAAGATTATCGGTAAATCTGTAATTGTTGTTGGAGCTGGACCGAGTTTAGAGAAAAATATCTCTTTTATAAAAAAAAATCCAAGGTTTGTAAAAATTGTTGCCGATGCAGCATTAAAACCGATACTTGATAATAAAATTAAACCAGATATTGTAGTAACCGATCTTGATGGCGATAGGTCCTCTTTATTGAAAGCCTCAGAATATGCTATAATGGTTGTGCATGCACATTCTGATAATGTAGAGCAGGTCAAAAAACTGACACCAAAATTCAAGTATGTTATTGGTACAACTCAGGTAAAACCAGAAGAAGGCGTTTTTAATTTTGGAGGTTTTACAGATGGGGATAGATGTGTATTTTTAGCTGAAGAATTTCAAGCAAGTGAAATTATTCTTGTTGGTATGGATTTTGGAAAACAGGTGGGTATCTATTCAAATACCAGTGAGGAAGATATTAATACAAAAATTTCAAAATTAAAAATGGGAAAAAAATTATTACAAATACTTGCCAAAAAATCAAGGTCCAAACTTTATGACTTGGCTGAAAATCCTATTCCTGGATTTATTTCTTATTCACACTAATTTTATTCTCTGAAAAATTCTTATATTGTTTTAAAATAAAAATTAAAGTGCAAGATTATTCTGATAACGATATTAGACAAGCAGCCGAGGTCAGGGAATGGATTACCAAACAGATCTCAGATAAACAAGACGAGATAGACAGACTGCAAGTCATACTTTCATTAATTGATAGTTTGTTAAAACAGGGAAGTTTTAAATCTGCATCATCATTACAATCACCTACTAAAATTTCATCTATTCAAAAACAGAAAAAAGAATCATCTGATAGTAGACATACATCGATTTCTTCTGAATCTGAGAGGGAACTTCCAAGGACAGCTAGAGATGAGAAATCAAAAAAGCAAAGTACATACAATACTGAAAATACAAATAAAGAAATTCGTCAGTTAAAGAGACTCAAAGATAATTTCCCTCTTGCAAACGTAGTTGTGATTGATGAAAAAAAACTCGAAATTGTGCCTATGGAAGGAATATTACTGGGTGTTAATATTCCACCATTTAGGACATTTTTTATTAACAGAATACTTGAGGGAATTAAATCAAAAGATCTTGATTTAGTAAATCAAAAAAAGATCAATATCAATCAAATATTTGATTATAAAGTTGAGGAAGAGAACGGGAATATCTCGAAAATAACGATTCTCAACTATGGAGATAATGAAAGATTAACAGAAATTGTAAATACTTCTGCTTGGGTATTTACACGAATGCTTGAGAAACTGGGAAAGTGACATTTTATAATGGATAAAATTTTAATTCTCGATTTTGGTTCGCAGTACAGTCATTTGATATGTAGAAGGATCAGGGAATCAAATTTTTATTGCGAAATATCTCCATATACTATTTCATCAAAGGATATTATTAAGATGAATCCTAAAGGGATAATCTTTTCAGGAGGCCCAGCAAGTGTATATTCTAAAAATTCTCCAAAACCTGATAACGGAATCTTTACACTAGAAATACCTATCTTGGGAATATGTTATGGACATCAATTAATCGTTGACAAATTCAAGGGAAAAGTTCAACGTTCCACCAAACGAGAATATGGACGTGCAATATTAAATATTGACGATGGAACCGATCTTTTTAAGGATATTGGTGATAAAATAACATGTTGGATGAGTCATGGCGATGCTGCGGAATTGATTCCAAAGGGTTTTGAGATACTAGGACATACTAACAGTTCTCCTTCAGCAGCAATTGGAAATAAAGAAAAAAAATTTTACGGAATACAATTCCATCCTGAGGTTGTTCATACTGAACATGGAAAGGAAGTTTTGACCAATTTTGCAAAAACTATCTGTCATGCAAAATCCGAATGGACAATGGAGAATTTTGTAAAGATGACAATAAGTGAAATTCAAAAAAAAACAGGTAATGAAAAAGTTTTGTGTGCAGTTAGTGGAGGGATTGATTCTACAACAGTTGCGGCTTTACTTCATAAAGCAATAGGAGACCGTCTTCAATGTGTATTTGTAAATAATGGTTTACTGAGGGAAGATGAAGAGAAAAAAGTTTTGGACCTATTAAGAAATCATCTGAGAATACATGTTTTATACGTGGATGCAACACGACGGTTTCTTACAAAATTAAAGGGAGTTGTTGATCCTGAAAGAAAAAGAAAAATTGTAGGTAATGAGTTTGTTGCTGTTTTTACTGAAATTGCTAAAAAACAAGGACCATTTCACTGGTTGGCTCAAGGAACACTTTATCCTGATGTTATAGAAAGTGGTGTTTCAAAAGGTCCTGCTTCTGTAATAAAGACACATCATAATGTAGGTGGTTTGCCTAAAAAACTCGGACTTAAATTACTTGAGCCATTACGTGACCTCTATAAAGATGAAGTAAAAGAAGTAGCGATGATATTAAAAGTTCCTCCAGATCTATTAAAACGACATCCATTTCCAGGTCCAGGATTATCTGTACGTATTATTGGTGAGGTGACAAAGAAAAAAATCGAAATATGTAAAAAAGCAAGTAATATAGTAGAAGAAGAATTATTGTCTGCTAATATGTATGATAAAGTCTGGCAGGCGTATGCTGCAGTGGGTGATGATAGGGCTGTTGGGGTAGTTGGTGATGAAAGAATTTACGGACATATTGTTATCGTAAGAGTGGTTGATTCTATAGATGCAATGACTGCAGACTGGACTAAGCTTCCATATGAAATAATTGAAAAAATAAGTGACAGGATAACAAACGAAGTAGA
>CAZHFI010000112.1:0-4455 GCA_964531845.1 uncultured Nitrososphaeraceae archaeon | reverse complement strand
TTTCCACCAAATGAAAGAGGAAAAGCACTGGGTATAAATCAAATTGCAATCATGCTGGGTTCGGTATTGGGCCTTGTTGTAGGAGGTTTTCTTACCTATTATCTGGGCTGGAGGTCCATTTTTTGGATAAACATTCCAATTGGAATAATTGGAATATTATTATCATCAAAATATCTAAAAGAACTAGGATCAATAAAAAAAGAAAAGATAGACTGGCAGGGAAATATCTCATTTGCAGCAGGATTATTTCTTATATTGGCAGCAATAACACTCTGGTCATTTGATATTATATCAAATGTTTTTCTAATACTTTTATTGCTTTTTGGTGGAATAGCATTAATAATATTATTTGTCTTTATAGAAAAATATATTTCCAAGGATTATCCCATGTTTCACTTTTCTTTATTTAAAATTAAATCATTTCTTGGTGGAAATATAGCCATTCTTCTCAATTCAATAGCAAGAGGTGATTTTATCTTTTTGATATCACTTTATTTGCAAGGAGCGTATATGGGTCTAAGTCCTATTGAATCAGGGATATACCTGATTCCAGTTTCAGTTACCTTGGCAGTATTTGGACCTTTGAGCGGATGGCTATCTGATAGATATGACGCCAGGTATTTTTCAGCAATTGGACTAGTCATAACAGGAATTGGCTTTCTATTTCTAGCTCAAATACAATTTCAAGCCACTTATTTACAATTACTATTACCTTTTGTCCTGCTTGGAGCAGGAATGGGCATATTTGCATCTCCAAATAGAGCATCAATAATGAATGATGTTCCTGCAAATAGGAGAGGAGTAGCAGCTAGCACAGGCACTACTTTATTGTATGTGGGCAGGTCCTTAAGCATAGGAATCTCCTTTTTGATAATGACAACTTTTCTGCCATCAGATTACGTAAAGGATATAATTGTAGATTCTAAAAGTACTGATAAGTTAATAACCACACCAGATGTTACAGATGCTTCTAAAAAATCTACCAATTCTTCTATATACAATATGAATATGGAAAATCACTATAAAGAAAAAGAAATTTCAAACAAGTTTCTATCATCTCTTCATCTAATATTCTTTGTATCTGCCATATTGGTATTTATTGCCATAATCCCTGCACTAGTCAAAGAAAGAAAAACATAACATATTGTAATATAAAATAACCAACATAACAAAATAGAATATTATCATATTAATTTATTTTTTATCTTAAAACAAACTTGCATTTTTATATATTATTATTTCCTATGTTATTTATGGCACATTTAGAAATAGAGCATAAAAGAAATCCGACTTTCAAAATTAATCCACTATTTATTGAAAGATGGTCTCCACGGTCTATGACGGGTGAAGAAATAGGTGATGAGAATCTCATGTCACTTTTTGAAGCCGCAAGGTGGGCACCATCATCGTACAACAACCAACCATGGAGATTTATTTATGCAAAAAGAAATACAGAAAACTGGAATAAACTATTTGATTTATTAGTTGAAGGCAATAGAGTGTGGGCTAAAGACGCTTCCGTCTTGGTAGTTGTTATCTCTAGAAAAAATTTCGAACACAATGAAAAACCTTCAATTACACATCAATTTGATGCTGGTGCAGCATGGGAAAATTTAGCACTGGAGGCAGTAAATCTTGGTCTTGTTACACATGGCATGCAGGGCTTTGACTATCAAAGAGCTGCAGCAGACCTGGGAATTCCAGATGCCTATGAAGTTATGGCTATGATTGCCATTGGAAAGAAAGGACCAAAAGAAAACCTTCCACCAAAACTTCAAGAAGTTGAATTTCCCAATGATAGAAAGCCATTATCAGAAATAGTGATGGAAGGACATTTCCGGGAAAATAAAAACAATCAATCACTCAATTGATAATTATAAAAATAAAAAAAATAACAATAAAATATTTTATTTTTTTTATCAAAACCAATTTTTTTATATCACTTTTCTCTAACCATAATTACAAAAAAAAATAATAGAATAAATATATTAATATTATTTTTAAAGTACAAAATTTTTCTAAATTTTAAAATCAATCCAATCATTTGGAAAATTTATATCTGTATTTTTTACTATGATAGATATACATAAAAAACTATTAGATCGCATGATTTAGCAATATCACATCTTTTTAATTCTGCTTGTTTTTCTTTCGTTGGATATATATTTATCCTTTCCAAAAGGATGTCCTCCAAAGCCATGTCTCATAACTGCAATAGACCGATAAGCGTCATTATCTTTTATTCTTGATTTAAACAACTCCATAATTGATTGTGATATAACTGGTATAGGAATTTCTTTATTAATTGCATCCTGCACTAGCCAGTTTACTTCACCTGTATCTTCTATGTAATCTTCTATTCTATCAAGTCCACCATCTTCTTTCATTCCCTTTTCCATCAGTTCTATTAGCCAGCCTCTAATGACTGAACCATTAGACCAATTTTTAAATATATTTTCTAAATTTAAATTAAAATCATTTCCATTTTTTAAAAGTGCTACTCCTTCACCAATTGCTTGGAGCATTCCAAATTCAATACCATTATGAACTAATTTTACAAAATGTCCACTTCCAGGTGGTCCAGTATAGATGCATGCATTCTCATTTACTGCCAACATACTCAAAATTGGTTTTGCAATTTTGAATCCATCTGATTTTCCACCGACCATAAAACAGGCGCCATGTCTAACTCCCTCCAAGCCACCGCTTGTCCCACAATCTAAAAAATAGACTTCTTTTTCATTCCAAATTCTTTGTTCTCTTTCTATGGAATCTAAATAAAATGAATTGCCTCCATCCATGACAACATCTTCTTTCTCTAAATAAGGAAGTAGTTCATCTAAAACAATATCTACAGTTTTTCCAGCAGGTAATGATAAATAGATAATACGTGGATGCGCTAGCATGGACACAAATTGTTTATAATGAGAGGTTAATACCACCCCTCTCTTTTAGATCTGGTTTTGGACTTTTAGATTTTCCTATAGGGGTCATTCCTTTATCAATAGCTTGCAGGGACAGATTCCCACCCATCTTACCCAATCCAATTATTCCAAACACAGAATTCTGTTTTTTAGAATCATTTTTTATAAACGTATTACATTCACACCATTTTTTCTTTTTACTATTGTTGATTGCTTTTTCCTTCTGTAAGGCCACCAAATGCCAGAAATTCAACCATTTCATCATCTTGGTCATTGGTTATGGTATGGAATTTTTTGTCTGGAATATAGATTACATCTCCATCTTGAAAACTTGATTCTTCTGTTTCTATTTTTATCTTTCCTCTTCCTTTAATTATATAGTATATTTCTTCATGGTCTTCATGCTTATGCGATTCGTAAGAAAGACGAGGCTGTAATCTTGCTAGTGAAATATATGTAATTGACTTTAAACATTGAAATTTGGGATCCACTGCAGATTCAATATCTCCATCAGTCCTATTCCCTGCCATTGAGAACAGTCTCCAATCTATTCCACTTTTATGTGCTATTTTTGGAGTAACGTTTCTCCAATTTTGTTTAATAATCATTTCTAAATTGATAATGAATGTCCATCAAAGATTATTATGGTTTCAAATTCATTTCTTTTCGTTTTTCTTTCTTCATCCTCATTGAAATCTTTAATTTATTTGGCTCTATTGGCTTGAGATAATATTTTCATAGTTTGATTTTAAAATTTTATTTTCGAGATTGTTGTATACTGATACAACGAATAATATCCACTGTTGGATGTATTGTAAATAGCAATTTGTTTTTCTATTGCTATTGTAGAGATAGAAATCATCAAAAATTTCTATTCCGTCCCTCTCAGAAGCATTCAAAAGGTTACTTTATCAACTGCCTTTCTCAAATAGGAACGCAGATAGTGTTTTAATCCCTGTATTGCAGGTCTGTTGATATCATACCAGGATATAAAGTCTGAAAATACTAGATGGCCCCCTATTACCATTAGATATCCATTCTATGAAATGAATTTTCTTTCAATTAGCATATTTCTAAACTAATCCATTCATTATATGCAGTGCAATTAGAGAATACATCGTACAGATACTCCATACAAAAGAAGCTATTGTTTTCTAACTTCTAATGCTAATGATTAATAAAAGCTACTGATAGAAATAGATAAAGAAAAAAGAGAGAAAAAGAATAATTAGTAAAATAGCTCTAGGTACAAATGGCTTTATTTTTAAGTTAAACTTTAATTTTTTTTATAATACAATGGATAAAATTATCTGAAATTAGACTTTCCGTTTGAATTCTCCGGAATCTCCTATATGCGGTAGAGTGTGGGTGTTATGGTGAGGAAACATGTATCTGTACAAGGCATTTTTCAGTAAACATTGTTTTGTTGCGTATTTTTTTTCAAGGTACAACTTCAGGTATGAGTGCGGATTTTACACATCATTTTCTTGTTTATGTAAATCTAGCCTTCACAAGTACGACATCATTTTCT
>CAZHFI010000111.1:0-4467 GCA_964531845.1 uncultured Nitrososphaeraceae archaeon | reverse complement strand
ACATATTTTTAAAATGTGAATTTGAATTCATATAATTAACGAAAATTACTTTTATTTTATTTTATTTACTTTAATAAACGATGGGGTTTTCTTGCTTATTTAATGATGTCTTCTATTGTTTCCATCAATACAGCCAATTTGATTGGTTTGATAAGCAATCTTATTTTTTTTCCTTTAAATGCTTCCTCTGAATTGTATGTTTCTTGAATACTATCATATGCAGTGACTATGATAATTGCTGCATCTGGATTATAATTTAATATTTCTTTTGCAGCATCTAAACCAGTTTTATTATTTGGTAAACGGTAATCTATAATTGTAATATTGGGAGAAAAATTCTTGTAATCCAAAAGAGAATCATCAGCGGTTTTTGAAGTAACTATTACATTATATCCTTTAGCTTTTAAAAAATCTTTATACAGTAATAGAATATCTTGCTCATCTTCTATTATCATAATCTTTGTTTCTATATTCTTTAATCGCATTTATGACACTTATTATTCAAATGCATTCCTTTTTAACTTTTTTTTTACATGGGTTGATGACATTGGTAGGTATTGTTTTTCTCTAAAGGTAATATTCATTTTATGTTTTTAGTTTTGATACCATTAAATAGTTTGTTGATCTAAGAAAAGCATTTGGTTAGTCCGTTATTCTGTAATTATACATTTTAGTGAATTTAAATAAACCTTGCCAGATGATCTCTGATTAGAATCAAGTAATTATTACCGTGCTATTTCTTGCATAGGTGACAGATTATTATATATCAATAAATGTTCTTTTGCTATATACTCCCAGCTTAAACGTTTTTTGAAAATGTCTACATGTCCTTTTATATATTCATAATTTTGGTCGAGTTGTTTTAAACCCTTTGAAAAACCTACTGCGGTTCTTTTTGCAGTAATTCCTAAATTTAATTTTGAAAATTCATTAAAAAATTCAGTATTTGATCCAAGAAAAGGTATACCATGTCCAAGTGCCTTAAACATAACGTCTGAATCTAAGATAGTGTTATACGGGAAAAGAATAAGGTCCGAGGCTGTAAACAATAAAGATAGATAATCTTCAGTTAAATAACTATTATCTAGTATAACTTTACCTTTATTTTCACCAAAATTTATATCAATTAATTCATTATTACGATGATTTTTTGAATGCTGGATTAAAATTGTCCAATTGTCAGGGATTTTTACCTTTTTAATTATATTCAATCCTTTGTTATCGATTAGAGAACCGTAACAAAGAGCAATTTTGTCTTTTTGTGATAAAGATAATCTTTCTCTAGCTACTTTCTTGTTCAGATCTAAATTATTAATATGTTCTACTCCTTGATAGATTACATTACTATGAGGCAATAATGTAGATAAATGTTTTGAAAGTACTATTCCTGCTCTGCTTTTATTTAGTAATCTTCTATTAATATTCTGATACGATTCATAATTAATTATCTTTTTCCAATATTCTTTGAATAATTGAAAATAAATTTTTGGTTTGTGATCCTGAAATATTGCTTTTGTTGGAGCAACAAGATTTACCCATTCTGTAAAGGTATATGAGGAATGAAAAGTAGTTATAATTGGTATATCTGAAAGTTCATAAAAAGATTCCAATGAGAAAGTGGATTTGCCAGGGATAAAAGAATTTAAGTTGAAACCGTATAGACCATCTTCTAATTGAATATGTACAATATCTGGTCTTATCTTCTGCGATACATTATATAAAATTCTAGAATTGTCCGTTGAAGTTGAAAGTTCGGTAATATCTCCTTCCTCATTAGTTCCTGAAACTACCTTTACATCAATTCCCATTTTTTGTAAATTTTTAACTAAATTATATGTGTAACTTCCTATTCTACCTTTTATAGGATTATATCGATAAGACACCATCAAAACCTTCAAACTATATTTATCATGTATATATATACAAAAAAGTATATATTAATTAGATAGAACATTTTTAAATGTCACTCAAGAAAAATCTCAGCTCATTTACTTTATACTAACTTTTAATAAGTTTTGTGAGCTTTATTTAACATGAAAGATGGCAAAAATGCTAAAAAAACAAAAAATCTTTCTGTAGCTACACAAAAAAGAATAGATGATCTTCCAAACCATGCACAAGAAATATTTAAGGAAGCTCATAGCAATGCCGTGGACGAATATCAAGATCCCGATAAACGAAGAGAAGGGAAAAAACAAAGTGCTGAGGAGGTTGCTCATAAAGTGGCTTGGTCCGCTGTCAAGAAAAAATATAAAAAAAATGAAGATGGTACCTGGACAAAGAAAAAATAAATAAATAAAATGTATGAATAATCAGTTATAATTAATTTTAGTATTGATAAATCCAAAAAAATATACTTTGCTCAATTTACAATAAGATGCTTGTAACTTTAAATTTTTAGTTCTTACCGTTAATATCTTCTTTTAGGCCATTTAAGCCGAAATTTTACTCTAAAGTAAAAGTAAGTTGTCTTTAATATTTATACAAAAAAATGAATAAAGAACATTAAAAAATTGCTAAAAAATGATTGGTTGCTATGAAAATTTTTAAAATCTCCTAGTTTTCCATATTTCAAGTTTCTCTATTTCCACTGGGGATTCTATTTAACTCTCCTCCCTTTGTGGAATCTACTTCGACCTCTTCGAACTCCCTTTCAAGTTTTTCGTCTTTTCCTTTTTTGTTATCGATTTGTTTATTCTTGTATTTCATTTTATTGTAGGTTAATGGGTTATATTATTTAAAAGAGTTATAAATTACAGAAAATCCGTTCATATTCTAGTGGTTAATATCTTTCTGTTGAATTCATATAGATTTTCTAACAGAATCTATCGAAATTATAGAATCCGTTGTTATTATGTGAAAAAGAGGATACAATTGTTAATGTGAATATTTATATATTTATTATTATTAATATTTTTTTAAAAATATAGAAATAAAATTAAATTATAATTAAGATTTTATTTCTTATGATGTCTTTAATTAGTAATTTTTTTTACAACACTAGCATTATAGTGTTTTAATGCTAGTTTAGACACACCAAAGATGTAAATATTGCTATTTTGATATGACAATAATTAATTTTTACATTATTGTTAAAAAATTGATTAAGATGTATAAATATCTACCAACTATCAATTAATCTACAGTAGGTAGAAAATAATCAAGCAGTATTTTTATGGACGCGGAATTGACAATTCTTTTATTAAATTTCTTATCATTTTCATCCACACTATAAATTTTTTAATACCCTATTAATAATCCTTAGATATGACTAAAATAATGCGAGCTTCTTATAATAGACTTTGTATAGACATTCAGATATCGTTAGAATAAACATTTTCATTTTTTCTTACACCATGTGAAGAAAACTGAAAATACTCATTTGATATTGGTCTAGGATATAGTTTTCATTTGTATAGATAAAATCATAATTCTAACATCACGGTGGTAAAATAATTTCTTTTATAACGCTAAAGTATTAATATAAACGAACTGTGACCGTAAAAAATTAATGAAAAATGTAATTTTATTCTACATTTTGATGGTATTTTTCGTTTGATTGTTCAACCTTTACAGCCTCTACTGGACAGACTGCCACACATGCCATACACCAAATACAATCATGTTCTCTAATCGGGTCTGGTTTGTCAGTACGATCCTTTCTATCTTCTTTAACTGTGCTACCAGTCCCGCTTGATTGAGTATTTATCATCTCTATTGCTGGAATATCATTTTCCGTTCTATACCATTGATATACTTGTACAGGACAAGATTCTATGCATGAACCATCCGATATACATACGTCCCAATCAATTGCAGTCATAGTACCACTTATTCCAACAGGAACTATTTGCTCTCCTCTTGCAGCATATGCAGCCTTCACTTCTTCATTTTCTGAAGCATCCGCTAATCTTCCTGGACCCCATCTATAATGAAAGTGTTGTCCATCTGTATGGATTATCTTTCCAAGTATTTTTTGATTCTTGGGAAAGTTAGGATCAATTGGCATTTAATATATAAAATTATTCTACAAATAATATAAGGAGTAAGTATACATAGTAACCTAAAGTATTATTGTGGTTATAATATAAAAAAGTCAATAAGAAGTTTAAATAAAACGAAAAGAAAATGTAACAAGTTTTGTTAATAATTAACTTAATAAATTCCAAATAAATTTATGATGTCATTTCTATAATTTATAAAAACAATAATAGATCTTCTTAAGTTTTAATGACTGATTCTTGATTATATTTTCTTTTACAAAATTTCTTGAAAGAGTTAAATTCTATATTGTCTAAAAAATTATGAATAGAAATTGAATAAAAGTGTAGAAAATCAATATCTTTTCTTTCTGATAAGTGTTGGATTTGTTATAATTATGATTGGGAATCCTTTTCTGTTTTCAGTAGAATACGATTACTCGCAAAATATTACAAACGATAAAAATATTACCTTAATCCCATTGAC
>CAZHFI010000110.1:0-4491 GCA_964531845.1 uncultured Nitrososphaeraceae archaeon | reverse complement strand
TGTTCTTCTTGTATAGATATCCAAGAAAATAAATGTATAAAATGTGGTATAAAGAAGAAAAAATATAATGTAATACGGCGTAATATTCATTATATTTTATTATTAGTTGGATTATGGTTTATAGTGTGCGGCGTTTATCCTTTTCCATTTCTTTTTGCTCTAGGCATGCCTGTAGACCCGGTCATAATGCAACCGATATTAATCTCTACTGGAATAATGTTGACACCTTTTATTATTATGATGTTTGTATGGAACAAACGTCCCCCTTCATAAATTTTTCAAGTACAAAATTTAAAGTACTTTCAATAATATTCTAATATATTTATTTCAGATAATTCGAAATATTTACAGTAGATATAAAATTTGTCTAAAATCGTTATAAGATATGATAAAGGTTCAATATTAATCGATGGGCCTATAGGCATCCCTTATGCTCAATATGATCCTCGTATCAATAAACAAAGAGCTATGGGATTTTATTATCTACAGATATTGTCATATCTTAAAGAAAGTAATATAGATTTTGAAGACTATGTTTTAGATTTAATACCTACACCAATTATTACGACAAATTCAAAAGAAGTAATCAAGCTTCGAGAATACCAACAACTGGCAATAAACAGATGGCTAAAAGCTGGAAAAGTAGGATCCATTATACTTCCTACTGGATCAGGAAAAACAATAATTGCAATCCGGGTGATCCAGATTGTTAATTCTTCAGCAATAATTATTGTTCCTACAATAGATCTAATGCATCAATGGTTTACTGTACTGAAAAAACATTTTTGTATCCCAATAGGTAGATTGGGAGGAGGAGAAGATGACATCAAAGGAATAACCATCACTACTTATGATTCTGCCTATTTAAGAAGTCATTATCTTGGAAATAAATTCTCATTAATAATTTTTGATGAATTACATCATCTCGCAGCACCTGGATATAGGTCGATAGGAGAACAATTTGTATCTCCATATAGACTTGGAATTACTGCCACATTTGAAAGGGAAGATAATATGCATACCGAACTCCCCAGACTCACAGGAGACATTGTTTATCAATCAAATATAAATAAACTTACAGAAAACAAATACCTTGCAAAATTTACTATAGAAAAAAGATTTGTAAAAATGGATTCTGATGAAAGAAAAATTTATGATGAAAATATAAAAATATACAAAAAATTTTTACAAAAATCTAGTTTAGGATATCGTAACCAGATGTCATTTGAACGTTTGATTATGATGTCTGGAAAAAATTCAGACGCACGCGCCGCATTGGTGGCAAGAAATAAAGCTATGAATATTGCTTTAAATAGCAAATCTAAAATTAAAGAATTAGAAAAAATATTAGAAGAGAATAATAGATTAAAGATATTAATTTTTACCCAACATAATAAATTGGTATATATTTTATCATCAAGATTTTTAATTCCATTTATTACTCACAAGTCTTCCAAAACCGAAAGAGAACAAGTTTTGCAATATTTCAAGGAAGGAAAATACAATGCTATTGTAACCTCAAAGGTGTTAGATGAGGGTGTGGATGTACCAGAAGCGGAATTAGGTGTAATTATGAGTGGAACAGGCAGTAAACGCGAATTTATTCAGAGGCTGGGTAGGTTATTACGAACAAACTCCCAAACTGACAAAAAAGCAAAATTAATTGAAATAATCTCTGCTGATACTGATGAAACAAATACAAGTTATAGGAGAAAACGTGCATTATTATCCATTTAAATCGAGTTAAATCTCCATATTTTATCTGGCAAAGATTTATTTTTCTATTTTTAGTATTGTGTTTATGATCTTGTGAATATAAATAAAAATACAAATTTTGGTAATAATGAAAATATTGTAAATCCATTAATTATAGCAAATTCAATTGAAATGCGTTCGTATCAAAAAAATATTTCAGAATCTTCACGAGGAAAAAATACATTAGTAATACTCCCTACAGCATTGGGGAAAACTGTAATATCTGCTCTAATTTGTTCTGATATTTTGTACAACTATAAAAATAAACGTGTAATAGTAATGGCTCCAACAAGACCATTGGTTATGCAACATGCAACATCTTTTTCTTCAATTCTAAAAATACCTCATGATCAAAAATATGTTATAACTGGAAAAATTCCTCCAAACAATAGACATTTAGTCTGGGCTAACGATCAGCTTCGTATAATATTTGCAACTCCAGAAATAGTCAAAAATGATGTTTTAGAACAACGTATAAACCTTGACGATTTTGGATTGATGGTATTTGATGAAGCTCATAGGGCAGTTAAAGATTATGCCTATACTTTAATAGCTCAAGAATATGTCAAAAAGGCAAGATATCCATTAATATTGGCCACTACTGCAAGTCCAGGTGCAAATAAGGAACGAATAGAGGAGTTATGCAAAACATTGCATATAGAACATATCGAATATAGAAATGAGGATGATGATGATGTTAAAAATTATATAAACCCAATTAATATTCAATGGAAATTCTTTGATCTACCCAATGATTATTCCGATATCATCTCTCTGTTAAAGATTATTCTCTCGGAAAAATTAAAAAGATTAATTCAGACCGGTGTAATAAAAAAAAATAACATTGAATATGTTTTCAAAAAAGACTTATTGGACCTTGGAGAACAATTACGAAATTCATTACAGAACACATATTCTGAAAATAAGGGATATGTCTACTCTGCAATTGTTAATCAATCCATAGCATTATCATTAATGTACTGTATAGAATTGATAGAAAGTCAAGGCGCATTTTCCTTAATAACATTCTTAGCTCGATTAGATGCAAGTGAAGGAAAATCTCATAATATTCTTATGAAGGATTATAGAATGCAAAAAATTAAAGAAATTATAAATAGGGATATGGTGGAACATCCGAAGCTTAACTATCTGTTGGATCTACTAAAATCTAATAACAAAAAAATTTTCGAGTATATGGAACTGGATAAAAATGACTCAAATAGTCAGATATTAAAATCTCATATGGATAAAGTATTAATATTTACTCATTATAGGGACACCGCAAAACATATCGTAAAGATCTTGTCAGATAATGGGATCCAATCGAAGAGATTTGTTGGACAGTCAAGTCGGGATGATGATGAAGGAATGAATCAAGATCTCCAAGCAGATGTTTTAAATTCCTTCAGAAATGATGAATTCAAGGTTTTGGTTGCAACATCTATAGCTGAAGAGGGTTTGGATATTCCTGAAGTAGACCTTGTAATATTTTATGAACCAATTTCTAGTGAAATACGATATATTCAAAGGAGAGGAAGAACCGGAAGGAAATCTACTGGATCCGTTATAATCTTAGCAGCTAATAATACAGTTGATATAAGATTACTACACGCAAGCAAACGAAAGGTTGAAAAAATGAGGTTACTTTTAAATTCCATAAAATTGGTTCTAAAACCAGTTTATAGACCATCTCCGCCTATAAACAGAATGTCCAATGAAGAAATAGAATTATTGAATAAGAAAATGATAAAAAAAAATGCTTACCATAATTTAGACTATGATGATGATGTTAATAATGAAATTAAAAAATCTGAAAATGATAAATTAAAAATTCGGATAAAAGATTCCAAAAAAATGGGATTTTCATATAGCGAGAGATTACGCTACAAAACAGCAGATCCGTCTAAAGAAATACTACAAAATTTTAATCGAAAAGTCGACACAGCATCACGTAGAATTTATAATAAAATACTACAAAGTAAGTCACAGATCTCTTTTAATGTTCTAAAAGAAAGTCTCGCATTGGAAGAGGATATAATAAAACATGCACTGAAAAAACTTCAAAAGAAAAAATTAATTAAACTCTATGATAACGATAGTTTAATCTCCTTTAACAGAGAAAATACATCACAGGAAACTGGCAAAACATATGATATCAAAGTAGAAAGGCTTCTTTCAGGTAAAGCATCTGTGCTGGTCAATGATAAATGGCATGCTAGATTAAATAACTATGACTATGTAGGTCCAGCTGGAATTCTAAAGAAAGGATCTGAATTTAGAGCAATTTGTGAAATATATCGGAATGATAATGTCCTTTGTATAAGAATAAAACAGGTTATTGTTTAAATTTTCCCGATTTTTTATTGGTTACCAAATGTTAGTTAATAGGTATATTTCATTTGACACAGACTTGATCTTATTATTATTTGAGATTTTATTTTAATATGTTATTCTACGTCTTGAATGATGATATTTGTTTTTGATCAAATTGTGATTGATATAATCCACATTCTTATAGTAGTATTTATTTAAAAAACGGCTCTGTTAATTTAACGAAAGATCTATAGCTGTAGATATCCTATTTCTAATGTATGGTAATTAGATTTGAACGAAAATAGAACATCCATAGTAGCAGCAATGTATGGATTGTATCTATATTTTTTTGGACTGAGTTTACTAATGAAATACACGTAAAGCGTTAACTATATTTGGAGAAAGAAAAGAAGTTACGTGTCT
>CAZHFI010000109.1:0-4610 GCA_964531845.1 uncultured Nitrososphaeraceae archaeon | reverse complement strand
AATGCTGCAAAATCTTTGTTGGAAAGCGCATTTTTTGTGGCTTTAAAAGAAGTACATGTTGAAAAGTTGAAAAAGTTAATCGAGAAAGAATGGGGAAGTACAATTGATAAAGGTGTTGAACTCACTTTTAAAATCATGGAAAAGCAATGGCAGTCGGCCATTTCAAAAACAGCTGCAAATAAAGAATTTTACAGCGAATTAGAAAAGATACTTGCTGCTAGTAAAGCAACTACAAATAAAGAAAATCACTAAGATAAATCATATTCTCTTTATTTTTTGAAAATTTAAATTTAGGTTTGAATTGGGATCTAAAATCTAAATATTAACTACCGATAACAATAAACTAAAATAAAAATTTTTTATTATTTTTTTAAATTATATCCACTAGGAAAATTGGATTATTTATCAAATTCAATTTGATTTAATCATGACCATGAAAATAATAGTTTTTTATATTTAAAAACTTGAATAAAAAAATAAAAAATGGAATAATTATTATCCTATTTATGGATATAAAGTCAATCAAAATAGAACCACCAAGGGATGTTCAATTCATTCTTGCCCAAAGTCATTTTATAAAGACAGTTGAAGACGTTTCAGAATGTCTCATAAATTGTGTACCATATATCAAATTTGGTTGTGGATTTTGTGAGGCTAGTGGTCAATGTCTGGTAAGATATCAAGGTAATGATGAAGATCTTAAAAAAATGGCTATTGATTATTCACATACTATCTCTGCTGGGCATAGTTTAGTTATTTTATTGAAGGATGCATTTCCAGTCAATATACTTCCACGATTAAAAGAAGTTCCTGAAATAGTGGGTATTTATTGCGCAACGAACAACCCTGTAGAAATAATATTAGCTGAAACCGAACAGGGAAGAGCAATACTTGGGGTAGTTGATGGATTTAAACCAAAAGGCATAGAATCAGAAAGTGATATCTTGGATAGAAAACAATTTCTACGTAATATCGGATACAAATTCTAAAATATTTTATTAAAAAATTTATTATCTAATATAAAACCTAAAATAACAATTGATTTTATTTTTTTTTATATTGCAGCAACTGATAACATCGAAAATAGTTATATTAAGAAATAAGGTATATCTAAAAAATTACTGGATTAGTTGGTTAGGATAAATTTGATATATTAAACAGATCACACCAAATTATTATATTTTGAAAATTATTTAGTAAATTTTTGTTTTTGTTATATAACCTTATATAATCTTCATAGATTTCTTCTTTTGTTGGAATTTAAAGTAGAAGAAAAAAACAATATTAAAGCAGCAAGAATTAAAATTGACGGTAATATATCTGAAATTAAATCTATAAAAGTCATATAATCTTCGAGAAATTCGTAAAATGTATATACAGAAAAGAATCCAAACGCCAAAATTGCATATTTTAATCTTGATACTTTACTCTTTTTATAAGCTATAATGGTTAAAACACATAATATTGCTGAAAGAATTGTACTAATAAAATAAATTATTCCATCTATATGATATAGGTTCCAAAATTGTAAGATATCTGTACCTGTCATCTTAACTTTTCATTTTCACCGGCAATTGTAGAAAATACTTCTGCAAGTCTTTCACTCCACTTATTCCATATGGAATTATGTTGACTTTTAAAAATTTTATATATGGAAACATAATAATCTTGTTGGTTTATTACGATATATCTTTTAAATTTTTTTTCTCTGACCTCTTCGATTATTCCAAGTTCTATGAGTCTTTTTAAATGCCAATGTACCGTTGGTTGAGAAATATCTAAATAAGAAGCTATCTCAATCTGAGTTGGATTTTTGTTGTTTAAAATATAAAAAAGAATTTCTCTCGGTGTATTATGTTTTAAAACTTGAATTAGAGCTTTTTCTTTAGTCTCTGTTCCAATTGAAAAGTAATATTTATACAAACCATTGCGTAAAGACGTAATTTTCCCATCTTTTTCTAATTTATCAAGGTAATATTGAACAGAACCCATTGATAATCTCAAATCTTTTTTTAATTCTCTTAAATGACATCCTTGATTTCTATTAATATAATTAATAATGACATCATTATTAGATATTATCTTTGATTTATCCATGAATGTTATTTATATTTATAATTTTAACCAATTTATCGTTTTCTATAAATCTTTTTTTATCTAACTTTTGGATTAGCTATTTGTACCATATAGTATATTTGTATCTTAAGTACTATAAAAACCGACAAAAGTGATTAATTTTATGAACAAATTCGATCATCCAAAATTTAATTTTATACTCTTATTTTCGACATTGGTGATAATGTTCCTATTGACACAGAATAATTACATTAATGCTTTGGCACAAACAACTATGAAAAATGAGATCAAATCTAATGTATTTCCTGGATCCAACGTAAATAAGATATCTTTTAATATGGTCTCCAAAGATAATGTGTCTCCAAAAGAAGATATTAATTTAGTAGCAGTAGGAGATTGGAGTTGTGATAAAGAGGCAAAAACAACAACTGATGATATAATAAATACAAATCCTGAGTTGGTAATAGCTTTAGGCGACTTAAGCTATTCAAAGACAGGAAATTGTTGGCTTGATATGGTTCATCCGTTGACCAATAAATTGAAAATAGCCTTTGGTAATCATGATGTGGCGGAAGGAAATCCTCAAGCATTGGCAATCCAATATCAAAAATTCTTCGGACTCCAAAGTACATTTTATTCTTTTAACCAAGGGAGTATTCATTTTCTTATAATGAATTCAGAATTTCCTTTCGATACAAATAGTAAACAATATTCTTTTGTTACTTCAGACTTGAGCAAAGCTGCATCAGACGGTAACAATAAATGGATTGTTGTAGCATTTCATTCTCCAATGTATACATCAAAAAGTCACCACCTTGCTCTAACAGATCTTAGGGAAATTTATCATCCACTATTTGACAAATATGGTGTAGACTTAGTACTCCAGGGGCATAATCATAATTATCAAAGATCTTTCCCATTGGAATTTAATTCAAAGAATCCCGATAGTCCAATAATTTCTGATTCAAATATAAATACATATCACAATCCTAACGGCGAAATATATGTTATAGCAGGAACTGCAGGAAAAGAGCTATATCCACTAATAAACAAAGAGTCTTTCATATCAAATCAATTTGAAGGATATGGTTTTTTGGAAATCAAGGTTAGCAAAGATTTAACAAAACTACATGGAATCTTTCATTCTACAGGTGATGATAAAATAGTTGATGAATTTTTCATTCAAAAAGACCAGAATTTATATACACCAACAAATATTAATGCAAAAAAAACAATAGCAAGTGGATAACCATTTTTTTACCAAACCATTTTTATACTATCTTCATATAAAAATAGGTCAGTTGCATTAAGAAATAACTAGAGATCAAAAATACTGGGTTTGTCTAATTCTTTTTTATTTTTTACAACACTTTCAAATTTGTATTCAGATTAATTCTTTTAGACAAAATTAAATTTATAAATTAATTTGAATAAGTTATAAAAAATAAATAAAAAATAATAATTTGGCTCCAGATTTTTGTATAATTCGACAAGTACGAAGAAAAATTAATTCTTTCACCGCTTTAGTAACGTGAATATTCATCAAAGATTCATTTATTTTATATTCTTTGACCTTTTCTCCAAAATTTCGTCAATTTTTTGATCAATTTTTAATATATCTTTCAAAATTTTTTCATTATGTTCCTCTAAAAGTTTTATTCTTAACAATAGACGGTCTTGTTTTTCTGATGTTTTCTTTTGTCTATCGTAAATCCACCAACTAATTACACCTCCAATAATTGCTCCCACTATGATTCCAAGATACATACTTGAAGCATTCGAAATATCATCACAACTGGATGAAATTTCCGTAAGACAACCCCAAACCATAAGAAATAACATCTGTTAGATTGTAATAATTCCTATATTAAATAATTGTCTTTACTATATACCTCATTTTTTTTAGTTTAAACAATATACTTTATTAAAAAATTATCTTGAAAATAAGTATAAACCGAAAACATTATTATATTATTAGATCAGATGAATAAATATAAAAAACCTAAATTTCTTACTATTGTTTTTATTTTTTATTGCTGTTTTGATTTTTCAAAGCATCAACATAGTATATGCTCATATAAATAACTCTCAATTCCAAGAATTAATTGATAAGAAGAAAAATGTTAGAGTCCAATTTGGATATCTCCCTGAAAAACCAATCATTGATACTTTTACAGAACTTCAGTTTAGTTTACAGGATTTACAGTCAGGTGAACATATAAAAGATTATGATGCTAGGGTTGTGGTTACAAACGGTCAACGATTATTTAAATTTGAAAACATAACTGTACCAGACGGAGATTTCTCAGTAAAGTATATTTTTCCAGATGATGGAACCCATCAGGTTTTACTTCGTGCAACTACCAATAATTCTATATTGCTGGCTTCATTTGATGTATTCGTTCCACATCAAACTCCTCCAAGTCTTTTAAATCCATTCCCAAAAACAGTAGATGGAAAATATACCATTGATCAAATGTTTAGCATTATTTTGATCATTTTAATTCCACTAGTCGCAGCAGTTTCAATTATTG
>CAZHFI010000108.1:0-4655 GCA_964531845.1 uncultured Nitrososphaeraceae archaeon | reverse complement strand
CCGAACAAACAATGTTATCTTTGTTGAAATATATCCGAAATGGGAATGGAATAGCTGCTGAAGGGCCAATCTTTTATCCTTTGAAATTTGAAAAAGCAAACCCAATTACTGCCATTGCGGAATCGATAAGGCCATTTTCATGTTATGATTGTGTTTCTCAAATGACCAATCCACCACCAATTCATATGCATGGAAGCAATTTGTTAGTAAGGTCTGATGTAGAAGATAAAGTGGAATGGAAATTTGGTCCAACATTAGCAGAAGATCAACTTTTTGGATATAAAATATATGAAAAATACGGAAAAAATTCGTTGGGATGGCATGGAGGAGTTCTTTTGGAACAACCACCTCTTGGGTTTAAGGATCATTTCATGCAACGCAGGAGATGGATAATAGGAACTTTACAAAACATAAATAATTTTCCATTCTGGCAGAAATTCAAGATCATATTCAAGTTAGCAAGTTATTTTATGGGATTTATCTCTGGAATATTTTCAATTATTTTATATTCACAATCAATTTCTCCAAAATTATTCGCAATTTTTTCATCTATTGAAATAAAACATTTAGAACCTTATAACTTATTTCAAAATATATTTTCTGCAATCCTTCCGTCAATTTCCTTGGATTCATTGAGTAATGCTTCCAATCAAGTTATTGTTACCGATCCAACAAACTTGGGAATTTTTTCAATATTTTTAATATTTCCTTACGCCATGTGGATAATATCTTATCAAATTGGACTATTTTTTAATCTATATCATAAAAAATATACTTTCGTTAAGAAAATTAGTCTGCATTTTCAAACATTGATATTGTCAACGATTCTCGGCCTGGTTGAAACATTTCCTGCATTTATTACAATAATCGAGTACTTTATAAAATCTAAATTTAAAAAATTTGATGGAATACCAAGATATGATTTTTATGTTATTAACAAATAGAAAATTCATATTATTTATATTTCAGTTATAAAGTGATGAATCAAGATGAATATACTAAATTCATTATTTGATTTTGATATTCAGAAAGTATACATTTTTGGTTTTTATATTTCAGCAATCTTAATGCTGATAATAACATCATATGGTGCTTATTCTGGTACACTAGAATATTTACATACTGGAAAAATAATAATTGGAGAAATTCTAGTAAAAACTCATTTTCCAACATCCGGTAGTTTCAATTTAGTAACATATCTAATGATCTTTTCAGTCATTTCCTGGTATACAATAACTAAAATCTTCGAAAATAAAACTAATCAAATTTCAAAGACAATCAAATCTGCCGGTTTAATTATAATATTAGTATTTTGGGCAGTATCATTATATGAATTAGTTTACAATTTATTTTTGCTCAACTCATTAATGACAAAAAATGTTATCAATAATAACTTTGATTTTGAAACTTTGAATATACCATATCCAACAAAGGAAACTCCATGGAATCTGATCTTTGCAACCAAAATGTTTTTAGCAGGAACTCTAATTACTTCGCATGCATTTTTTGTAATTTCATCGTCTATTAAGAAACAAAGTAAGGTTTGATTGGATATAAAAGAAATATAAATTTATAAAATTTATATAAATTTGTTTCTAATAAAATGTTCATTATCTTTATATCAAAAGTAATATTTATTCAATTTGTGAAAATAAACGAAAGTCTTCTAGGAAGAAAAAGAATATTTGATAAATCTATATTTCCATCGATTTTGATTTTAATGATATTTCATGTTTTATTTTTGCTTTCATCGCAGTTATCAAATACATATGGAATAGAGGTTGTTCCAGAAATTACCATATTAACGGATGCTAAAAAAATACCATTAGAACCATTTGTTGAAATTGGAGATAATAAATTGACAAAACTAGGATTTCCAGACCTTCCTGATAATGATAATCCTAATGTAATTATCAATACGGATAAATCTATTAAAGTAAATTACGATAATAAAGAAATTAAAAATGTAGAAGGTTATGTGATTGACTATGATGCAGATGTAAATGAAATTACACCTCTAGAAAAGATGAATTTTAATGAATTCAAATTCCCTGAGAGTTTAGATAATGGTCCAAAAACATTGGAAATCAGAATACTCATGGATAATGGTCAAAAGATCTCCTATACTGTTCTAGCAATGTTACAAAGATAAACACATATTATAATCATTATACTGGACAAATATATTATTTAATTGGTCCATGTTGACTAAATCGTATTTTTTAGATTTTTTTATCAATTTTATGAAAACAGAGTAACCACGTAAGAAATAAAGGTCAATATACTTCCCTGTTAGCCCATGTCACAATAGAAAAAGTGCTTATTGCTGACCCTATTATCCCAGCAATAAGTGCTCCAATTATTGTTTGATCGAAAAATTTTGGGAAAACGTCATGAAACCATCCAGAAAAGTTTGGAAATATCAAATATCCCATAAATCCTATAATAAAACCTATTAGCCAAAAACAAAAAATCGCAAAACTCCTAGACATTCTTTTTCACCCTTTGAAAACTAATTATATTTTTACAATTTTGTTCATGAGTATAAATGTTCAATTATTAACAAATGTGACATCGGATTTTAAAAACCACTGTTAATCTTTTACTGTAAATAATTAAACTTTTTTTGACAAAATTATTCAAATAATTTATAAAAGAATGAAATAATAGATAAAGGAAATGGAAAGAATTAATGGTGAATCACTCACTGGAATTTCATTAATAATACTAGCTAGTCTCTTCATTGGAGCAGCACAGGTAAATCCGATTTGGGCCTTGATTGTAAGCGGAAGCTACATTATTCTTGCATTTGGCTTTGCATTTCTAGCTCTAGGTATTATTACACTAATGAAAAATAGAAACAAACCAGAAGAAAAACATACATCACACTAAAACACATTAATCGATTTTTTTTATATTATTGAATCATATAATTTTTTAATTGGTGTAAACATAGATATTATATGCCTGAGATAGGTTAAAATGGGTAATTCAAATTCACATAATTGAAAAACGTTAAAAATATAATTTTTATTTTGAATTTTTTACTTGTGAAGAGGCTTGATAAATATTAAAGTATGAGATAATGTATGTATTTCATAAATTCAGTTCAATAAATTGTTTTACATTCCTCCAGTTAAGTCAACCGAGCTTATGCTTGAATCATTTATACCTTCTTCAGAGAACGAATTTTTAATTCCTCTACTTATTCGGTATCTTTTATATTCATGATCTACTTCCATGGCGGCATGAATTATTTTGCTTTTAATTGTTTTGGACGACAGTAAAAACATTTTTGTATCTTTAGGGAGGCAATGTCCGCCTATCCCATCTCTTGGTTCAAGAATTTCAACATTCCATTTTGTATTTAATGCGTCACGTAATTCAGTAAATTGAATTTCATTAGCTTGGCAATACATATAGAGATCTTCCGCAAATGCTATTTGTAAGAATCGATGAGAATTTTCAATTATTTTAGTCAATTCTGCAATTTCAATTTTTGTTACTTGATGCATTGGTATTCCCATGCTTAAATTACTGTTTGGTTCAAGAGTATCCAGTACTTCAGTTTCAAAACCATTTACATCTTTTTTATTGTCGATATCATAAACACAATCACATTCTAAGGAAGACTGTTTTTCGTTAATTATTTTATCAGTGGTTGTAGAAGATTCCATTGAAATAGTACTTCCTCCATCATAGAATTGGGTACCAATTCTCAAACAACATTCACAAACCCCTCCTATAACACGCAATTGGTTGACACCATATCTTTCCTCATCTAATGCGTACCATCTATGCGGGGCATGAACAACATGTAATCGGTGGCCTAGTACCTCAAATACGTCTCTCGACGCACCCTTTGGAATCGTACTTTCAATTGATACCAAGGCACCATCACGCGCCTCATATGAAATCTTCTTTGCAATAGATAACAATCCGTCTATCTGAGGACTGAAAATATCTTCTGGTTTGTGAGTGGAAATGCAAATTATATAAACATCAAAATCTTTAAAGTTGGTAGCCTTTTTTATTCCTGCCATTTGTTCAGCATGTTCCATGGCTTTTGGACTCAAATCATACCCGTATACATCAAATCTCCTTTTTTTTGCATACTTTGCAACAGGTAATCCTAGCTGACCAAGGCCAATTATTAGTATCTTATTAAATTGTATATTAAACGGAAATTTGTTTATCATAAAATATCGTTCCTGACAATGATTATATATATTTGCGAAAACATTTATCTATATAATTATCTTATGATTTCGCCTGACATTTAAATTAGAATAGATAGTAATTGATAATCCATAAATATTTAATAGAAGAAATATTAAGATTTATTTTATTAAATTCAGCATGATTATTAAGAAGCATGCTCGGTATAAACACTTTATTATCCAAGTACCCTAGACTTGAATAGTAATTGAGTTTATTAATTTCTTCGAAAACGTTAAATAAATTTCTATTGGAGAAACGAAATAATCTTCTTGTAGTTGATACAAGATCATTTGAGAAATATCGAAAGGGACATGTACCGTCCGCAGTTAATATTGAATTTATGCAATATCATTGGCATGATACAACAAAGAAAGGTATCAGTCAATTCGAATTTCAAATGAAAAAATTGATTTCAAATATTGGAATATCAAATG
>CAZHFI010000107.1:0-4672 GCA_964531845.1 uncultured Nitrososphaeraceae archaeon | reverse complement strand
ATTATATCCTTTCCGTAAATAAATCGATAATAAGGTAAAAAAACAATACACGAAATCATTGACAACCCACCCATTGGATCCTTAAGAAAATTTCTAATAGTGATATTTAAAAAGGTAAGATTTGGTAAAGTTTTATCTATTTCTTTTATACAGTTAGTTAGTTGATGATGACCTGCATTTGCTCTAATTATTTGTGATAAAAAATCCTTTAGATTACTAGGTGACTGAAACCTTATAATCGCGTTATTATTATAAACGATTTTTTTCTTTAATTCAAAACATTTGCAATGTAAATATAGATCAATCGCAATTATATCCGGAGGTATGCTAATTTTTTTAGCCAAACTATATCTTACTGCTATACCTCTGCCGATTAAAGTGTAATGAGAAATTGTTTTTTGTCTAATTGAACGTAACCAGTCAGAAATAAATTTACCCGCCCTATAAAATTTACTTGAATCTTCAAAAGGAATAGGATTTGTTGCACAAACATCCACTTGGTTGTCTTTTTCAAACGAAGAAATTATGTTGATGATACAATCTTTATCTATGACTACATCTGCATCAAAAAGGATAACAATATCACCTTTTGCTTCTCTAAATATTTCATTCCATGCAAAGGAGGTTCCTCGTCTAGTAGTATGATGAAAAAGAATAATATTTAATTTAGAATTTTTTTTTGAAAATTCGTTTATTTTATTAGAAGTAGCGTCCGTAGAATCATCTGATATCAATATCTCTTTTATTTCAAAATTAAAAATATGTTGATTTTGGATGGAATCAAGCAGTTTAATGATATTTTTTTCTTCATTGAATGAAGGAATTCCTATTGTAATTGAATACAAACAGAATAATTTCATATTAACGATATTTATACTTAGTAAAAAGCTATCAAAACAAATTAGAAGTTCATAAAAAAATAAAACTAATATCGAGAGAAATGTCATATAAATTAAATTTTTGATCTATTGATTTTGACTTTGTTGGTTAAAAGGAATATAACCAAACATGTATTGTGATAACCATGTTGCGATTTTTTTTACTTCTTGCTATATTCTTATTTGCAATAGGTGAAAATCAATCTACCATATTTTCTGAAATAAATCTTAATCCAACAATTAAAATCGTTTCTCCGAATAATGGTCAGAGCACATCTACTGGAAATTTAACAGTTTTGGGCGTCTCAACAGATAATAATTTATTAAATTGTACTGTCCAGATAGACATCAACAACTCAAGACCGTACCAGAATGCTACTGCAACGGGACCGAGGGGCGCAAACGATTTTTCAACATGGAGGTATACCACTACAGATTTGTATAATCCTTTAGAGAAAGGTTTGAATAATATTACAGCCAAATTTGTTTGTGATGGAGATGTTTTAAAAACTACGAAATATACCTCCATTACTATAAACAATAGCAATTCAACACAGGTTCAGGAGAAAATACCAAGAGATTTAAATTCTACAACAATAGAAAATGAAGTAAAATTAGATAATAATAAAAATAATTTGTCAAGAAATGAATCTCTAGCACTGGCAGGAATAAACAAAATACTTGAAAATAATTCGATGGAAAAAAATGATCTCGAGAACCTTACAAATAGTAATTTAAGCGTTTTCAATGATACTAATCCTCTGACAATGGCTAATCTGACAAATTTTAATTCCCCAATTGAGAACATGATAAAAGATGTGAAGAACTTGATAATTAAAAAAGAAAATAGTACTCTTTTTACTATTAATAATAATACTTCTGAACCACTAAGCGGAGATGAATTAGTTAATTTTGTTGGAAACTTTGCTACTAGTGTAGCATTATTTAATCCAGACATCATATTAAATAGCACATTTTTATCTTCTTTAATTAATGCAGATGCAGGAAATGATATTGTTGTAAAAGAAGGAAAAATTTTTACCGTTGATGGTTCAAGAAGTAGTAATCCTGATGGTGGCATTACTTCATACATATGGCAGCAGATAGATGATTCAAAAATCAAGATAATACCAGAAAATTCAGCATTCTGGTCTATCCGTGCCCCAGAAGTTGATGCTGATACTACTTTGGAATTTAAATTAAATGTAATTGGTGGAAAAGGAGGAATGGATTCAGATATAGTTAATGTTACAATACTCAACGATAAATAGAAGACCACTATACAGACGTGATTGACTAAAATCAGTAAAAAATACAATTATTTAAAAAAAATTTACAATTTTATTGAATTGTCATTTAACTTTGAGAGAACCTCATTACTATGAGCAGGAACCATGAATAGATGTATATTTTTGTGTATATATATTAAAATGAGATAAATTAACTTTAAAAAATTAAGATTCATAATAGTTTCAGTATAATAATGCAAAAAATTCTAACAAAGTAGTATAGTATATCAGTTTATAGAATTAAATTAAATTACCTAACGATAATTATTCTATCATTAAATAACAAAAATTAAGACCGCCTAGACATATGATATTATAGTTTTTAATTTATAAAATAGAGAATATATAATAAATAATAAAGATGTAATTTTTTATGTCTACGTGACAAGCCAATAGGGAAGGACTTGCATTATGGTAAAAAATTGGTTTTATGGTTTTTTGTTATATTAAATTTGTAATTTCTTAAAACAAAAAATCTAGTAACAGTCAACTATTAAGTAAAATTTAAATTTCATGTTTAAAGAATTAAAACGATAAAAATTCCAACGTTATATCAAGAATACACAGGATATAAAGCTAGACTCCTACTAGAGAATGGGAAAATATTTGACGGGATAGGTTTTGGCTATCCTTCTGATGTAACTGGTGAAGTTGTGTTTAATACAGGGATGGTTGGGTATACTGAAAGCTTAACCGACCCCTCATATCATGGACAACTTTTATGTATGACATATCCACTGATTGGAAATTACGGAATCCCCAGTTTTGATATTAAAGATGAATACGGTTTGCCAAAATATTTTGAATCAAACAGGATTCATCCTAGTGCTCTTCTGGTTCATCGTCTGTCTGAAATTGCGAGTCATTGGACATGCATTAAGACTTTAGATCAATGGTTATTTGAAGAAAAAATACCCGGTATCTATGGAATTGATACCAGAGAATTGACCAAAATAATTCGTATAAAAGGTGTAATGATGGGCAGCTTGCAAGTTAAATCAAATGATGAAATAGATAATTCAATTTTGAAAAAAAATTTGATTGGTGATAGATATGATGGAAAGAATTTTATGAATAATGTTTCTGTCAACACGCCAAAATTTTTTGGGAATACTGAAGATAAGACTATCGTATTGGTGGATACAGGAACTAAATATAGTATTATTAGAAACATATTGAAATTAGGATTTAGGGTTATTCAAGTCCCGTGGAATACATCTTTTGAAGAAATCATGTCATACCATCCCAGTGGAGTTGTAATTAGCAATGGTCCCGGTGATCCGAAAGTATGTAATGAAACTATCAAAACTGCCAAAAAATTGATAGATACATCAACACCAACACTTGGAATATGCCTTGGTAATCAAATATTGGCACTAGCAGGTGGTGCAGATACATATAAACTCAAATATGGACATCGTGGTCAGAATAAATCCTGCAAAGAGGTTACTATTAATCAGTCATTCATCACTAGTCAAAATCATGGATATGGAATTGAAGAAAATAGTTTGAATAGAAGTGACTTCAATGTATGGTTTCTAAATCCTGATGATAAAACGATTGAGGGGATAATTCATAAAACTAAACCAATTATTGCTGTTCAATTTCATCCGGAGGCATCTCCAGGACCTTTTGACTGTACTTTTGTATTTGATAAATTTAAGAAAATAGTTTTAGAAGAAAAGACTTGGTAGGTATAGAACAGATTATAAAGAGTATAGTTAACAAAATTATTTTAGAAAAAAGATGGGGGTTTATGCCGCGTAACGAGAACATCAAAAAGGTCCTAGTTTTGGGGAGTGGGGCAATTAAGATCGGAGAAGCAGGCGAAAGTCACGAGTTGCATTGTGGCCGCTAATTTGATTACTCTGGTTCTCAATGCCTTAAAGCCCTAAAAGAAGATGGAATTAAAAGTATTTTAATAAATCCCAATATAGCAACAATACAAACTGATACAAGATTTTCAGATAAAGTTTATCTTTTGCCAATCAATAACTATTATGTTTCTAAAGTTATAGAATTAGAAACGCCGGATTCTATAATGTTGTCTTTCGGGGGTCAAACTGCATTAAACTGTGGAGTTTCATTGTATAAATCAGAGGTATTACAAAAATATAGAATAAAAGTTTTAGGTACTCCAGTACCCTCAATTGAAATGACAGAAGACAGACAGTTATTTAAAGAAGCAATGAAAAAAAGTAATGTTCCAGTATTAGAGAGTGCCCCTGCATACAACCTAGAAGACTCGCTTGAAATAGCAAATAAGATAGGATATCCTGTGATAATCAGAGTGGCTTATACATTAGGCGGTAAAGGAGGAGGAGTTGCTCATAATGAATATGAACTACAAGAAATAGTCACAAGAGGGCTAGGAATCAGTCTTGTTAATCAAGTACTAATTGAGAAATATGTTGGTAATTGGAAGCAAATAGAATATGAGGTAATGAGGGATAACAAAAACAATAGTGTAATCGTTTGTAATATGGAAAATGTTCTTGCGATGAG
>CAZHFI010000106.1:0-4705 GCA_964531845.1 uncultured Nitrososphaeraceae archaeon | reverse complement strand
TTGTTGCAGTGAGTATTTACTTGTGTATAAATTTCCATACTTTACCCACTTCTATAATTTTCTCATTAATAAGAACATCTTTGGAAAAGTTTATCACAAATGGTGAGGTGTTATAATCAAGTCATATAGTATAACTCATAGGGGTCATGTAAGAGAAAATAATGAAGATTGTTATTATTCTGATAATGAAAATGGGATCTTCATAGTATGCGATGGAATGGGCGGTCATCAAGATGGAGAAATAGCCTCCAGGATCGCTACAGATTCTTTATCTGATGTTTTACACCTCAGTAAAATAATCCAGAGATCAATTTATGATCTAAGTTTTCCTACTCTTTTTGCAAACTACAAAGTGTTACAAAAACAAGACGAAATTAAAAATAACATGGCTACCACTAATATTACCGTATTAACATATTGTGATATATATACATGGATTAATTTTGGTGACAGTAGATTGTATAAATATGATAATAAAGAACTGAAACAAATATCTGTAGATGATTCTACCCCAGAGGGATATATAACCAGATATATCGGTGATCCAAATTTTTATAGACATAAAATTAGATGTGGACAAATTGATAGATGGGGATCTGGTGATTACCTTTTACTTTGTACCGACGGTTTAACGAATATGATATCCGACGAAACCATTCAACAAGTATTAGAAAAATACAAAGAACCAAAAAAAATTGCAAAATTATTACTACAATTGGCTTTAGATGAGGGAGGAAGAGATAATATCACGCTTACAGTTATCCAAAATAGTTAAAAGAAGTACTCCATTTCAAAATCAAGGAATGTTTTTCACAAATTATAATCAAAAAATAAACAAACATTCTTCAATAAAACACTTTCAAACCCGTGAAATTAATTAAATTGATATTAGATGAACCAAAGGTCAATCCAGAAAATATACTAACAAAATATACAAAATCCAGAATCAAACCAACAATAAACTATCACTACCTCAAATTTTCATTTTATGATTAGATCAAAAAAATTGTTTATAAGAAACAAATATGATTGTTTCAACCATAAGAATTGGTTCTAGAATTAACAAGATATTAATTTTTAGTCTATATTGAATTTTGGTTTTGATAATACAACCAAGAATTTAAAAATTTTTTATTTGTGCTGAACGTCGATTTGATTGATTTAAATATTCTACTGATAATTCAACATATTTTTTCGATAAATCATCAATCCATTTAATTTCATTTTCATGTATATTACGTATTTCTTTTGCAGGTAACCCACCCCAGAGCTTTCCAGAGGGAATATTTGTTTCAGGTTTAACAATTGATCCAGCAGCTAAAATTGAATATTCCCCTATAGTACTTTTGTCCATCATAATTGAACCAATACCAATCAAAACATTATTACTAATAGTACAACCGTGGACTGTCGCTGAATGTCCTATTGTAACATTATTTCCTATTATAGTGGGATATCTGTTACTGGTGACATGAACTACACTATTGTCTTGAATATTTGTATTGTTTCCTACTCTAATATAAAAAACATCTCCTCTCAATACTGAACCAAACCATATAGATGAATGTGAACCAATCTCTACATCTCCAATAACGGTGGAATTTTCAGCAATGAAGCAATTTTGCCCAAATTTTGGGGTTTTATTTCGAAAAGAAATTATTGTCATCAAGTCTATAAAGACATCCAATTATAAATTTTAAACTTTAGTACAGTTTCGAAAATAATCTTGTTTTATATAATACCAAAGACTATGATTTGTATTGACGTAGTACTTCAGAGCACAAAATAAAAATCTTTATGATGATTGATAAGTATCAGACCGTTTCTAAAACTTTAGAATTTAACAAATAAAATAGATATATTTTCTTGATATTGTTTTTACATTTGATAGGACAGCAGATTTAAAATATTGGTGGCTAAATCGAATTCTTTCAAACAAAATATGTGGTAAACAATTCATTAAGGCAAAAGTAGTTTTTATCGGAGAATATATTTTAATAATTTAGTAGATAATATGAAAAATAAAAAAAGGCTAGATCTACTATGTTCCAAAAGAACTATTTTAGTTAAATTTTATCATTGGTTCGGATATTCTGTTTTTTGGAATGTATTTTTTTATGCATTTTTTTAATTCTATTTTGATTTAATTGAATCCATCCATATCCAAATGACAAGATAATTATCATAATTGCTAAAATTGGACCAGTTATATCCGGTAGTATTTCAACACCGGTTATGATTTCATATGAGGCACTAGCCGCTATACTAATGGCTGCTCCACTGAGTGCATATGACATGTACCTAAAACCTTTTGTTTTGAATATCTTTGAAAATGCAGATCTAAGTAAAATACTATCCACCATATCTACAGGAATCATCCCTAAAGCAAAAAATCCAGAAAGTATTAATGCAACTTCAACACCTAAGGTCGCAGAAGTTACTGCAGATAAGGTTATTGCTGAAATTTGAGTAGCAGTATCAAATCCCAATCCAAATACCATGCCTGTAATTAATGAATTAAAAGGACCCAAGACTCCAATTTTATCTAGAATCTTACTTGATAAAATTGCAGAACCGGTCTTGCCCCATTTTTTCATCGCATGTATGTTAATTGCACCTATGGTTACTAAAGCAAAGGCACAAATTATTTCTCCCCAGAAAGAAAGAATATCAACACGTGTAATATTTCCGATTACATAAATTATCAAAATCATTTCTGCTAATACTGATATCATATGTCCTATGCTAAATCCCAATCCAACAAATCTGCTTTTTTTGCTTGCATTATGTAGTCTTACTAAATTATCGATAGCAGCAATATGATCAACATCTAATGCATGTCTTAATCCCAAAATCACCATAGTAGGAATAGAAAAAAAAATGAGTGATGATAGATCGCTCAATATTTCATACTATTTTATAAAACAGTACTACTTAACTCTTTATAAACAAATGAAATCGGTATAAATAAAGACAGGTATCAGCAGAATTAAAAATTTAGACTCATAATTATTTGAGATCATACTAAAGACATGAAATGAACCTTTATACTATTGATTCCTAGTTTTTGAGACAATTTCATTGTTAGATCTTTAATCTTTTTTTCTCCCTTTAACAAGATACTTACCAGACACTTATCATCTTCTAGATGTACATGTGTATAAGCACTGATTATGTTATAGTATAATGTTGAAAATGAGTGGAATTCTTATCATGACTGTAAGTATGATTGTCATACAATAATATTATTGCTCATACACCAACTATATTTTCACTTCTATTATTTCCAATACTATCCTTACTTTTCCAGGTATGTTCATCAATGAAAGAATATAATGCTGCCTGGATTGCCTTGGACCGATCCGTGAAACCTGCTTGCTCCATTGATTTATCAAATTCGATCAAAAGTTGTAGAGGTAATGAAATACTTATACGGTTTATCTTCCTTTTAATATTATGGGGATGTTTTGTCACCATTATTTTAAATTCATTTATCTAAAAGATATGATAAATTTTAGTCTTATAATAAATCAGTAACTTTTTAGAAATTAACTCTGATAAATAGTATCATACTCGAGCTACGAACAGGTATAGAGAAAGTGTACTCTCAAGTATATTCTCAAATATAGGCTTTAATTTAAGTATCGTAATTATCAGATTATGTGTTATTTTTATCACGATCAATAACTATGATTTATTTATATTATATACAAATAAGAATTATAATAAAAATTCTCAAAATTCAATGTTATGGTTCTCGTTTTATTAAAACAGCTATATATTTAACACACAACGGCCTATCATAAGTTGAATTCTCATTCTATATTAAAGTTAAAACATAAAGTTTACAAATCAAGACCACTTTATCATCCATAAGGTTAGATTAAATAAGATTCTACCAGATCCTGTCCCTTTGTAGTTAGATTATATTCCACCATAGGCGGATTTTCATTATACGCCTGTCTTTCTAAAATGCCATTTCTTTCAAGCTCTTTGAGTCTTCTTGCTAAAGTTTTGCTACTTATACCTTTCAATAATCCTCTAAACTGTTTGTATCTGACTAGATTAGTTGTACAACATACAGAAATTAACATTTCAAATGTTCCTCGTTTTGTAAGCAAATCTCTTAGTTTCGATGTCTTGTTCATAAGTAGTTCAGAATCATATCCATCAAAACGGCAGTTATTTTTATTGTAAACTGGTAATTTCTTTACTGTATGTCCTTTTGTTTCTTTCATGCTACTTGGTGTATTTTAGGAATCTTGATAACTTATAATTTCCTTAGTAAACATAATTATGCAAACTGATATACTCAATGTAGATCAGGAAGACTATAAAAAGAATATTGGTAATACTCAATTTAGAAATGTAAGAAAAATAATTAATATAAAATGGAAAGCAGTTACAGAGTAGGTAAAATTAGGATTGAATATTTATAACGAATCTTTATTCAAGAACGACTGTAATAATAAATCGATTCTTTTCGTATGTGTAGAAAATGCAGGACGTAGTCAGATGGCAGAAGAATTCTTTAAAAAATATACTAATGGATTCAATGTGCAAAGTGCAAGTACAAAGCCTGTGTTACAGATTAATCCCTTGGCAGTTCAAGTTATGAATGAAGTAGGTATAGATATCGGTAATCAAAATCAAAAAGAACTAACTGAAGAAATGATTCGAAACTCTGATTTAATAGTGAATATGG
>CAZHFI010000105.1:0-4857 GCA_964531845.1 uncultured Nitrososphaeraceae archaeon | reverse complement strand
CCGGTATGGATGTAGGGGGAAAAATGCATACAGCTAGGTCTCGCAATGACCAAGTTGCTTTGGACATTTACATGAAGGTAAGAGACGACATAAATCTTGTATGTTCTTTAATACTAAATCTTCAAGATTCTGTTATTCAAAGATCCCAGGAATTTATAAACACAACTATGCCCCTTTATACACATCTTCAACAGGCACAAATAGGAACGGTCGCTCATATTTTATTATCCTATGTTGGTAACCTTACAAGGGATTTTCAAAGATTTTATTCAAATTTTACAAGAATTAATCGTTCTCCACTGGGTGCGTGTGCAGTTGGCGGAACAAGTATAAATATAGATAGACTCTTTACAAGTATGCTTTTAGGGTTTGATGGTTTAATTCTAAATTCTATTGATGCCACTACCTCACGCGATTCGTTGATAGAGTATGTTGCCAATTTAGGAATATTAATGATCTCACTTAGTAGAATGGCAGAAGATTTCATTTTGTGGTCAACAACCGAATTCAATTACATTGAGATTTCTGACCAATATAGTTCTACATCAAGCGTAATGCCACAGAAGAAAAACCCCGATCCGCTGGAAATTATCCGTTCTCACACCTCACTGGTACACGGAAATCTCATATCATTAATGTCCATAGTCAATTCACTCTCATCTGGATACAGTAGAGACCTTCAGGATTTTAAATCAAGAGTATTCAAATCCACCAAGATAGTAGTTTCTTCACTTATTGTAATAACCAAAATTATAGACACATTTAAGGTTAACCATGATAGATTACAATACATTTCAAATAATACTTTTGCGCTTTCGCTGGATATTGCAGAACGGTTGGTAATGGAAAAACATATTCCATTTCGCCAAAGCCATACATTAATAGGAAATCTAGTGCAAAAAGCAGCAGACAAAAAATACACCTCCATGATTAATTTAAGCAAAAAAGATGTAGAAATGGTAATAAAGAACCTGGGATTTGAAAATCTAGTATCTGTTGATTATTTAGTTAAAATTATCAAAGAAACAACCCCCTCTGTTTCACTACATCATAGAAAATCTTTAGGTTCACCAAATCCAAAGGAACAAGAGCAAGTAATTCTGCATAAAAAAATACAAAATAAGAAATATCGTCAAAAATTAAATGAACGAAAAAACAAAATAGAAGAGGCACTTAAAAACCTAGACAATTTAGTTTCAACATATTTAATTGATTAATAAAGATGTTATGAATTTCTAAATTAGTTTTATTTTCATATCTGTTATTATTGATTAGTAAATATTTAATTTAGCCCGGCCCAGATTCGAACTGGGGTCAAAGGCTCCAAAGGCCTCTATGCTTGGCCGCTACATTCGGTGGCGCATTCATCAACTAATGCATCTTCTACCGGGCTTCCGGGCTTTACGTAATTCTGTATTATATACTAGAATTATAATGTTATGGCTGGTTGGTTTTAATAAATTTCAAAAACACATCAACGGGGTCTTCCATCGTTTTTCTTAGATCATTTGCTTTTTTATTTATTATTTTGGCATAATTGGGATCTTTAAGAATTTTAGTTATAAAATTAATTACGTTTTGTGGATCTCTAGTTTTTTTAACCAGCCCTTTTTTTATTAAATAATCATCTACCGTAAAATCTATCGGCGCAATTGAAATTGTGGGCTTTCCCAGAAGTACGGATTCTGCAGTCATTGTTCCTCCACCACCAACGAACAAATCAGATATATTCAATAGGGTTCTTCCATCTACTGCTTTACCTAGTAAAAGTACTCTCTTAAGGTATCTTTCTCTCAATTTTTGAATTTGGTCCGAGTATCTACATAGGATAATGATGTTTGATTTATCAGAAAGGTCTTCTACGATCTTGTCGATAATTGAAATGGTTTGATTTTTGTTACCCTCTATAATATATGATGCTTTATTTTCATCTGGTCTTACAAGAATAGTTTTCTTTTGTGGATCTATCTTTAAAAATTGAATAATTTTTTCCCGATTGTCTATCATATTATTTTCTAAAGTTCTCAGCCATACATATGGGTCCAATGCACGGTAGCAAGTTATTTTTTCCTTATTGATTCCATATGATCTCCATGCAGATTTTGATATAATCCATGGACAAAAAAGATGATCTATCAATGGTATTGTAAGGCGTGCAACTTTTTCGGCATGCGGTGAATCATTAAAAACATAGTGTTTAATTCCTAATCCAAAAGAAACTCTGGCAGCGTCTGGAGATGAAAAGGAGACGGCAATATCGGGACCAAATTTTTTTATTATTTTCGAGAGTTTGATTATTCGGTCGCAACTTGCCCTGAGTTTTTCATATTTTTCTTTTCCACCATATTTTCCAACAATATCAAGCTTAAAATTATTGAGTAACGCCAACTGCGTTACCTCACGATATTCTCTGGAGGTACATAGAACTTGATGACCATCAATTTTTAATTTTTGAACAAAATTTTTAAAAAACATTATTTGTTTTGGAGTTAAAATATCAAACCAGAATCTCAACTCGAATATTTTTGGTTCATCGAGCAAAAAACCTTTCCCTGCTATCTACCTATTGGATAAAACCTTGATGTAATGAATATATTTACATAATAGTTATTGTACCATTTCAATTAATTGTCCGAGTCCCAAAATATCATAACCGTCTATGGTTTAAGTACGGAAGGTTATCGATTAGCATCAGAATTTGCAGTACAAAATCTGGTAGTATATCTTATTAATGAATCTACTAAAATGGGATTTTTGCTTTCAGATAATATAGTCAGATCATATCCGGGAGTTGATTCTCTAATAACAGATGAATCCCTTTTTTCTGCAAAACCAATGGGTGAGATAATATCAAAAACAAAATATCTTTTTTTTACTCCACGGATAAGAAAGATAGGACAAGAAGTAAAGATGGAAATACATTCCAAATTATCAGATGTTATTTCTTATTTACGGAAGGATTCCTCATTTATTTATGGACTGCCATGTGGGTTTAACGGAAATAACGAAAATCTAAATTTTATTGAACATACCACAGGAATGACTTCAGGAAGAGATTTTAGTTATTATTATATGCCTATCAATCCCATTTCTCCTAGGAATTTTAATATCATTTTGGGAAGTTCCAATATCTCTCATGACGAATTTTTGCAGAATTGTTTAATCGGATACGGTGAACAGCAAATTAAGGTTATGAGTTTACATCATGCAGAGCTAGCATACATATCTTTCATTTTACGACATTACTGTGGTATTGCTACTATGCTTGAAACGTATAAAATCTATAACGAGGAAATCCCAAAAAATAAGGACGGACAAATTTCTGATAACATAAGTGATTTGTTTATAAATGATATCTCTAATGGATTGTTTGACCTTCGTGTTATTCAAAATTCATTATCTGGTGGAGGACCGCTGGTATTTTTAGTAAATGGCACTATTCGAAGTATAGAAAGTTACATAAAATATTTGACCGATAAATTGAGAACTATTTTAAAGAGAAGCAATTTAAAAGCAAGCAAAACAAGGGTCTTGATAGGTTGGAAGGTAGATCAACATGAAATGCGTGGGGATAGAATAGAAATACTGTCAACATTGGAGGCTAAAATAAAGGATTATGTTACTGATGTTGAAAAATATGATTATTCAACTTTTAATGGAGCATCCTCTGAAAAAAAATTGATATTTTTGGGTTGTTCCAAACATGATTATAATGAAATCTCCACCCTGCTTCCTTCAAATCTTGATCCATTATTTATAAAAGCAAATCCATTATGTGAAATTATGACTTCCAAATAGTCAAAAATTATCGGAAAGCGCTCTAACCTTTTATACCACTCTCAATCCATTTTTTGCGTTTTTCATTATATTTTTTTCTTGTATATGCTATTTTAGCCGGATTTCCAAACACCACCATATTTGGAGGCACATCCTTGGTAACTACAGAGCCCATTCCAATTACTGAATTTTTTCCTATTTTTAATCCTGGTGCTATTACCGCCCTTGCAGCTATAATTGCACCGTCTTCAACTACCGTACCTATCATTTTTGGACTCATTGGATAGGGGTCATTTGTAAAAACAACACCTGGACCTACAAAGACATTTTTACCTAAAACCGTAAGTGGTGGTATATATACAGAACCCTCTATACGTGAATTTTTTCCTATTTTGACATTATAATCAATATGTGATAACGATCCTATTGAGATATTGTCTTCAAGTACAGTATTGTCTCCCACATATGCAAAATGCCAAATCTTGACATTTCTTCCAATTTTTGCAGAAGTTGATACTCTGTTAATTATCCCTTCTGATTTCATATTCTTCTACCATTATTACTTTCATCTCTTCTTTATCTTTTTTCTTATTTTGTAGTATGTTGAACGGGCCCTTAATTTAAGATGATTTCTTCACCTCCTAATTCTATTTTAAATTTATGATTTCGTATATCATTATGCATCAATATGAAAAATGATATCCAATTATAGGTATGTTTCAGATTACAATTTGTTTTTCTATTGCATGGATAGTAATCATCGAAACTCTCAGTTCTATCCTTAAAATACTGGTTCACTCTTTCTACAATGCTTTTCTCATAAGGTGAGTGCAGATAGTGTTTTAGTCCCAATACACAGCAGGCCTCTGGATACCATGTACCGCCTTCTGAATATACAGGATGACGTCCGTATTTACTTATCAACGATTCTATGAATTGCACTGCAACAAACATTTCTACGCTCAGATATGTGGATTCCTAAAATAGAATGATATACTGGTTCAGTGGCAATCCACAGAAAGTAATGCTTTGTTGCATAACTATGATTTTCGTCGATTTTGATTAAAATAAAGAATATGG
>CAZHFI010000104.1:0-4886 GCA_964531845.1 uncultured Nitrososphaeraceae archaeon | reverse complement strand
CTTTGAAAAGATATCCAAAGATGATATTGTAGAATATCTAAATTCATTACGAAAGCCAGAATCTGTAGACCCAACTCACAAATCAATTGGAACGTATAATACGAGGCAGATGATTCTAAGTAAATTTTTTAGATGGTTCTACAATGTATATGTAAATAAAAATACTGAAGTTGGATATACAGACCAGAAAAATTGGATTACTCCGCCATATATGTTAGGAATAAAACAGCTTCCACGTAAAGAAAAATCACCTTTCAAGCCATCAGACCTCTGGACTGAAGAAGACAATGCCTTATTTTTGAAATATTGTCCAGAAATTCGAGATAGATGTTATCATGCAATGGCTTGTGATACTAGTGCCAGACCGCATGAACTTTTATCATTGAGAATTTCAGATATTATCTTTAAAATTGCATCAACAGGAATACAATATGCTGAAGTTCATATAAAAGAAAGTAAAACAAAACCAAGAACAGTTCCACTCATACTTTCAATTCCCTATGTTAAAGATTGGATTAATACTCATCCTCAGTTTAATAATCCAAATGCATTTTTGTTTATATCTTTAGCAGATAACAATTTTGGAGAAAAACTAAATGAAAATGCATTGTATAAAACATATACACGAACTTATCAAAAACAGTTTTTTCAAAAACTGGTTAGAAGCGATTCTACTATTCCAGAAGTAGACAAATCATTTATTAGAAATTTGCTTACAAAACCTTGGACGCCTTATATTTTACGTCATTCCTCTCTGACATCAAAATCTCTGATTTTAAAGGAAAGTGCATTAAGAGCTCATGCGGGTTGGACTACAAATAGTAAAATGATAGAAGTATACATTCATTACTTTGGAAATGAATCCACTAAATCCCTTTTGGAAGCTTATGGAATTGAAAAACATAATGAGAGACAAAAGAATATTTTAAAAACAAGGAATTGTCCGAATTGTTTGGAACCAAACAAGCCAGAATCTAGATTCTGCTCTGGCTGTAAGATGGTTTTAATGTATAGTTCATATCAAGAGACTTTGGAAGAACAAAAGCGAAAAGAAGAGAAGATTAATAATTTAGAGATGGAAATGAGAGCTTTACAACAAGGTCAAGAAGAATTGATAACATTATTAAGAGATCCAGAAAAGTTGTTAAATGTTTTAAAGTATAAAAAATAACATAGACTATAACATAAATCCGATTCTTCAATAAGAATGAATTTGATGTTAGAAACTTTCTTAGATTTTGGTATTACCACATTAAAAGATTTAACATTTCAAATGTATGTAATGATGAAACTTATTTTGTAAGTTTTTTTCTATTAATTTTTTAAAATGTTGCACTAATTTAATTCGGTAGTCTTCATTATAAAAACTTCAAATTTGGATAGTCTACCTATTATCGAATTTTTAAAATTAGAATATCATAAATAGGTAGACTATCTCATAATCTATTTATATTTCAAGCACTAATCTTGGAAAGAAATGAGTGAATTTTTTACCAAGAATATGTTCACTATTATTTATTTTATGAATGAAATAGGAGGTATTTCAAGTAAACCTATTTTGAAATATATAGCAAATAAAACATCTTCAATTGAAATAAACCGTTTATTGAGTCGTATGAAGAAGCAGGATCTAATAGAAGAAAAATTGTTTTCAAAAAATAACAAACTTCGTATATATTTTTACTTAACTGATAAAGCAAAATCGATGGTGCCATGTATTTATGAACTTTCATCAAAAATTGATATTTGTGATATGGAAAGAATAAGACAAGCTATAAAATTTAATGAAAAATAAAAGACGAAATAATTTTTTCTTTAAATAGAAATAGAAAAGTGACAGTAATAGTAAAATTAATAACTAATACAATATTGTAAAAAATAAAAACAATAGTTCTCATATTAATCACATTAACAATATGTATGGCATTCAAACATATTGTCATATCAGCAAAAAATTACGAAAAACTTAGGAGTATGGGAAAAACATCTGATAGTTTCAACGACGTTTTAGATAAACTTTTGAAAGATAAAGGAGATAGCAAAAATGTTTCAACCTGAAAAAAGTTCTACAACTCATCAGACTGAAACAACTGACAATCATAATTCAATAAAGATATCGAATTTATACCAAAATAATAACACCAACAACCGAAATAGAAACTCTACACATTTCAAACGTTATATCAAACAACTGATAATGCTAAATGATATTTACTTTGTTGTTATAGATAATGAAATAATTACACGTCTAAATCTAAACGATTCTATGGTCACATTAGAGCAAGAAATAACTGAGGATCGAAAAGGTATTTTGTTAAGAATTTTAGAAAAATCATGAAAATGGGATCATATAAAAATGAACTATAATAAGAATATAAAAAATACTAAAAAAAATTGTAAATAATAAAAATAAAGACAGTAATGGAATACAAAAGAATACAGATAACTACCTCGGCAGATACGAAAACGCTGTTCTTTTAAAATATAGATATCAATTCATTTTTGATCCCAATTTTGAAATCACAAAAATTCAAGCATTTCAAGTAATAAGAAATTTTACTTTTGTTTTAAAGATATTTGTATACTTGTTAAAACTATCTATCTATATCTATTACTCTAAATATTATTTTAATAATATAATAGGGATATCCATGGGATATTCAATGGAGGTATTCCTTAGGTATGGAGATGTTAATTAAAATGAAACGAGAATATAGTATAGATCTTCACATCCGAATTCCAATCTCATTGGATCAGAATATAGAAACATATTGTAATGATCAAAATAAGAGAAACAAAACAGAGGGTATCAAACAGCTCATACAAATAGGTTTGTTTATTGTTGAGAAATGGGAATTACTGAAAAAAGAACCAAATAGATTAGAAGAATTATACCAACAACTGAAGGAAGGAGAACTTGTTGATTCCATACAGAAAATCTCTTCTCGAGATTTGGAGATAATGTTTGATATCTTTAAAACCGAATATAGTGCTAGATCAAAGTCTATGTCAAAAGATGGTCATCTTCGATTGAAAAACTAAATAGTATATAGATATGTACTATTACTATTGGAGTATTAAATATAAGGAAATACTAATTGAGAAATGTAAATTGTATAATAAATGAAGAAACATATCATAGTTGGTGACAAGATTATCTATTTACATTTTATAGATGATAATTTCGTAGACTGGTTTTTGAAGACAATTTTAGGAAGAAAAATGAAAAAGATGATGTTGAAAAGCTGATACAATTGATAGATTAGTATTGCATCTAAATATAAATGATAAAAGATGTAGAAAATACGTTCATTATCACTACAAAAGATCGAAAGAAAAGAAATTAATAACAATTTGAGATGTATTGGATCATATAACCAAAAAAGAACTGTATTTTCTAATTAAATGAGATAGAGGCATTATCAATAGAAACAACATATTCAGAATTTCATATTTGCTGTAATTTTTGATATTTATGAATATTGAATTTCCAAATAATATGAATAGAACGATAAGTTATCAAAAATGTAGTGTTTTTTCTGATAATATTCTACTATAGAATATTAACTCAATAGCTCGATTATCACTAGTTTAAATATGATAGTTGCTTGATTATTTGATTATTTCTTCATATAGATGATTGTCCACTCTTTTCCTGCTTCTCTATACTGATGATGATATTCTTTCCATTCTTCTGGATTGTCAATTAACCTTTGTGTGTAGTTGATGGAATTTTTAGAATTTACCTATCCATTCTTTTCATGTATTTACATTGGTGTTAACTTTACGTTTATGTCTTGTTTGACAACAAGAAAATTTCTCCTATTTCTAAGCATTTTAGCCATTTGACAGCCTCTATTGCTGCTGTTGTGGTATAACTAAATTCTTTTCAGGAAGCTTATATTATTGCCTCATAATTCATTTTGGTAAAATAGATTCTAATTTATGAACTGTTAATTAAATAACTGATACAAATACGAATAGAAAATTTCTACAAACTACTGAAGCATGTGCGTATATTTTGAATCAGCTATATGCAACAAGTAATACATATAATAATTTAAAAAAGAATTATCAATTTGAAAATCATCTATATGAACCATCTATTTGTGAAAGAAAAAAATAAATTCAATTATCAATTGATTTACTCTAAACTAGATCTTCTATGAGGCTAATCTTACGGTTAAAAGCATTAGAGGATCAAAAATACGATATCAATTACAATAGAAAATTTCAATCTTTTATTTATAATACATTGAGGGATACGCCATATCATTATTTGCATGATTATATAAAATATAAAATCCATGAAAAAGATTTTGAAAATAAAAGATCAAGTCCGTTTTGTTTCTCTAATCTCTTTCCATACGGAAACATGAAGTATGGAGATATAAAAAATATAATAATTTCGTCTCCTGATGAAAATCTTATTTATACTCTATATAAAAAAATAAGCAAAACAGTGTCTATTCTTAATTTAGGAAAAGCTGCTTTCAAATTACATAACATAAAGACATTCAGGCTAAAACTAGATGAACAAAAATTTACTACCATGACTCCAATAATAATTAGAATTCCCAGATATAGATATGAAAAGTATGACCTTGATCTTAAGTATCCTTATGAATACATTTTTTGGAAAAAAGAATATCCTCTTGAATTATTTTTCTATCAGCTTGAAACAAACTTTCAGAAAAAATATCAAAAATTTTACAATAGGGTTACTAACACAAATTTATTTAATTTATCAACTTTCATACTAAAAAAACAAGTTTCGCATAAAGTCTCAATCAACGGAAAAGAACAGATACTGATAGGAACGATGTGAGATTTTTGGTTTGATTATTTTATTTCAAGGTTTCATTCTTGGACACAATTATACTTCT
>CAZHFI010000103.1:0-4889 GCA_964531845.1 uncultured Nitrososphaeraceae archaeon | reverse complement strand
GGTTCAAATTCATTAAATATTGCACACAAAGTAAACATGGCAAACGAATATTTTCCACTTTATTTTCGAGGAGATTACTGGATGGTTCCAGAACAGTATAATAATCTAACTAGACACAGTATCTATTCAGTTCCAAAATTTCAAGACTATCCATTCCTAGACCCCCACTGGATAATAAGAATCAATGAAGTGTGTCAGATTGGCCCCAATGCAATTCCTGTTTTTGGGCCATTTTCCTACGACCATAAAACTAATTTGGAAGATCTGTTTCTCAATACTGGTAATATTATAGGAAATCAAGCCTTTTGGAAGTTGTATACAAATAAAAACTTTTTAAACTTGGTTATTAATGAGATAACGAATCTTTCAAAAACAAGAATGATAAGTAGAGTAAAGAGATTTTTGCCGTCAATTGAACCTAAAAATTTTATATTGAGAGGAATGTCTGGAATAAGAGCCCCGCTAATTGACAGACAAGGTAAATTTGTGCCCGATACAAAAATTATTGAAAAGGAAAACGTTTTACACATATTAAACTATAACTCACCTGGTGCAACGGGAGTTTTGCCAATTGCAGCCTCTTTGACATACAATCTTATTTCAAAAGGGGTAATTTCCCCAAAGAACAACAATGAGAGCGATGTCATGGTATTGTGGGATGAAAGTCAGATAAGTAATCTTGTGAAGACAGATATATTATGAGATCAAATTAGGATGTTATGAAACAATATACAAATATATGAAAACAGATTCAAGAAAATAAAATAAAATTATCATGAATTATGAAAATTGTGGGGTTGTAGTCTAGCTTGGCATGATGCCAGCCTCGGGCGCTGGAGACCGCCGGTTCAAATCCGGCCAACCCCATTAAAGATATAATAATTGTAATTTGGATCGTAAATAAAATCTCAAAAATATGAATTATTTTTTAAGAATATAAATAAATTTTATATAAAAAGAGGTGGATCGGAGAAATATTTTATTGAAAATTTTCTTTTTGAATTAAAAAATAATTGAATTTTCGCATCTGGAATTCTTGTTCTGCTCTCCAATCGGAGAAAATAAATCCGTTATTAACCTATTAAATAAACAAAAAAATTGAGAAAAAATTAATTTAGAAAGATGCATCTATTTGAACAAAAATATTCTAAACAACTCAATGGTTATAATATTGTTTTACAGTTTTGCGATTGTTCCAAAAATGAGATTATTGTCAATTTCTTTAGATTTTGATGATCAGGTTAGATATATATGAAGTTTAGCAAATTATCTAAAACATATTGATTTTATTTTAAGTATTAATTAATTTATCATTTTATAGCCAAATAAATTTACCTTAAAAAAATCTGACCACTATACACAACAGGGAACATAACATAAGTTAATTGTGATGTGCATGTATCTGTCTGATTTGACAGTATTAAATAAATCAGTATAAAAATTCATCAAGATGATGTAATCTTCTAGCTTTAAATTATCCTGAATAATTATATCTTTTATGTCAGAAACACAAGTACAAGCAGAACAAAGCAACAATACTAATAGAGACATAAATCACAGAGATGCAATTTACATAGGAAAAAAACCATTAATGGCCTATGTCACATCAACATTAATCCAACTTGCCAACCAACCTCAAGTAACCATAAAAGCAAGAGGATTGAGCATAGGAAGAGCCGTGGATGTCTCTCAGATCATTCTGAAAAGAATGGAAAATGCAGGATATCGTGTCGGGGACGTTAAGATAGGTTCTGAAACAGTACAAGCAGAAGATGGTCGAACTAGAAATGTTTCAACCATTGAAATAGAAATCAAAAGAAGCTCCTAGGAGCTTTCTAGCTATTTTTATTCTTAAAACATAATGTATTATGGAGAAAAAAAGCGCGGCCATATACTTAGCGCATATTAATCCATTAACGAATTCTCATGTAAAAATAATTCAAAATCTTTTGGATAAAGATTATGTTGTTTATGTTTTTCCAGTAAGATTTCTTAAAGATGGATTGGAGATAAACACTAAAAGTTTTCCTTTCACATACGAAACTCGAAAGAGAATGATAGAGTCAGTGTTTGGAGATAGAGTAATGGTCCAATCTGAATACAATTTTTCATCACCGTTTATAAAATATCTTCCTCCACTTTTATCCCCCATTTCATGGCAAATAAGAAATAACATTCTCAAACCAATAAAAGAGAAAAAATTTATCTCTTACACAGGTGACAGGGCGGAGCGTTATGTACTTTCTATATACAGACTCAATCCAATAAAATCCTCAAGACTTGAAATTTCAGCGTCAAGAGTAAAGCAAATGATCTTTAAAGAGTTAGAAGATTCAGCAAAAAATAAGGAAAAAGATGTAGAGAAATCTGCAAATCTGGAAACAACACCTGCTAAAGATGATAATTGGGAGGCCTTCGTTCCAAAGGAAACGGTCCCTATAATTAGGAAGAACTGGAAAGCCCTTCAATTATTTGCATCTACCAAAGATGAAACTCTAAAAATAATGGGAATGAAATTTCCAATAAAAGGATTATTATAAAAAATTTATATTAATTTCAATATGATGTCTTCTCTATGAAAAATAAAGGAGCAGATTACATCTGGTTTGATGGAAAGATTGTAAATTGGGAGGAAGCTTTGATCCCAGTAACAACACATGCTTTACACTATGGTACTGGAGTATTTGAAGGAATAAGAGGATACTATGCTAATGATAATTTATTCATTTTTAGATTACGAGAACATATAGAACGTCTTTTCAGATCTGCTTCTCTTTATTCAATAAAAATCAACTATACCGTAGACGAATTGATTGATGGTGTTATTAATATACTAAGGGAGAATAAAATAAAGGAATCCTGTTATATACGACCACTTGTTTTTGTTGGAAATCACGGAATAGACCTTAATCTGACAGAAGCCTCTCCGACACATGTAGTAATAATTGTATTTCCTTTTGCAAGATATTTTCATGGAGAGGGATTAAATGTATGCATCTCCTCATGGCGAAGGATTAACGATTCAGCAACACCACCGTTGGCAAAAGCATCGGGTAATTACCTAAATTCAATACTTGCTACACAAGAATGTAAAAGAAATGGTTATGATGAAGCAATAATGCTGGACTATCTTGGAAACGTTAGTGAAGCACCAGGAGAGAATATTTTTGTAATTAGAAACAACTTGATAATCACTCCCGATCTAGCATCATCTTCTCTTGAAGGAATAACTAGAGATACAATTATCCAGATCTCAAATAAAATGGGATATAAAATTGTAGAAAGACCTATCTCTAGAACAGAGTTATATCTTGCAGATGAGATATTTTTAACAGGAACAGCAGCTGAAATCACAGGAGTCATTTCTGTAGATAAAAAGAAGATAAGAAATGGAATTGAAGGAGTAATTACAAAAAAAATACGTGAAACATATACAAAGATAGTTTCTGGAGAGCATGAGAATTCGGAATACCAAAGGTGGCTTACAACAGTATGGTAAAAAATTCCAGTTACAGTGACACCAAGGTTGCGGTAATTGGACTTGGAGGATGGGGGAAAAATCATGTTCGTGTTCTGAACGAACTTGGCTGTTTAGCAGCAATATGTGACCAGGATAATGAAAGATTGTCAGAATTTGCTGCCAAATACGATATAAAGAAAAGTTACCACATGGTAGAAGATTTGTTAAGCTCAGAAAAATTAGATGCTTGTCTTGTATGTACACCTACAAAAACACATTTTCAAATAGCTTCAAGGATAATTGAAAATAAAGTAAATGTGTTTGTTGAAAAACCGTTGTCTTATTCTGTCAAAGAATGTGAAGAACTTGCCAAAGTTGCAGAGGAAAACAAGGTTGTTCTAACTACAGGTTACATTGAAAGATTCAATCCGGCTGTTAATGAAGTTAAAAAACTAATAAAAAATAAAACTCATGGGGATCTCTTTATGATGGAATTCCATAGAGAAAATAGGATGCCATTTCACATAAAAGATGTTGGAATCATATATGATACAACTGTACATGATATTGATACTGCAATGCACCTATTTGAGATGCGCCCTTCTATGGTATTTGCTAAAGCCGGAAAATTATTTCACGACCACGAAGATTTTGCTACAATAATACTAGGTTTTCAAGACCAAAAATTTGCAGTTATATCCTCAAATTGGATTACCCCAAAAAAGGTCAGACGATTTAGTGCAATATGTACCAATGGTGTAATTAATGGCGATTTTATTACACAGGAAATTACAATTGATAGCGCCGAAACTACTATTATTCCAAGGTACGAAAGAGTGGAACCTCTGACGTTGGAATTAAAATGTTTTTTAGATACAATTAGAAATTCTGCAGATATGGATGAAAATATTGTTTCCTCTAATGAGTCTATTAATGTAACTAAGGTTGCTGAAGCCGCATTATTATCAAATTACACAGGTGCACCAATATACATAAACATGGAGTAAAAATTGAAGAAGGAATTTTTGACCTACCTCCAATGTATCAAATGTCGGCACGACCCATTTGAATTGATAGAGTTAGAAATAAAGTCAGTAGATGGTGAAAAAGAGATCATAGTTATTGAAAGTGGTATCTTGTTTTGTCCAAATTGTAATTATTTTTATCCAATAATAGAAGGAATCCCAATTATTCTTCCTGATGACCTCAGAGATAAAAATAATGACCTAGAATTCTTGAAAAAATGGAAATTAAAAATTCCTGAAAAGATTATAAAAGAAGGGAATCCCTGGCATCTCTGATTTGTTTGATATAGATAACCAAAAGTTCGATTATTTTAAATATGTTTGAATATTGTTATTTTTAAAAATCTTAAAATCATGCTTTCAACGGCTCTGTTAATTTAACGAAAGATCTATAGCTGTGGACA
>CAZHFI010000102.1:0-4929 GCA_964531845.1 uncultured Nitrososphaeraceae archaeon | reverse complement strand
AGAAAATGGTGTTGTACTTTTGAAGGCTAGATTCACATAAACAAGAAAATGGTGTATAAATCCACGCTCAAATACTTGAAGTTTGTACCTTGAAAAAAAATATGCAACAAAACAATGTTTACTGAAAAATGCCTTGTACAGATACATGTTTCCTCACCAGAAAGCCCATACTCTACCGGATATAGGAGATTCCAGAGAATCCAAACGGAAAGTCTAATTTCAGATAATTTTACCCATTGTATTATAAAAATATTAAAGTTAATCGTTGAAAAATAAAATCGTTTGTACCTAGATATTTAACTGTCTAATCTTCTTTTCTTTCTAAATATCCTATCATTAGATCTATTAACTATCAACATTAGCAGGTAGAAAACAATAGCTGCTTGCGGATGAATACCTCGAGATTGTTTTGTTCAACTGTATGACATGTAAGAAACCAGTTACCGTATGCTAAAAATATTTCAAATTAGACAAATTTGTTAAAATCTATTTTGATTAGAGTATCGATATTGGATTGCTACTACTTATCTGTATAGTTAGTACATCATTCTGGCTGATGAGTCTATAAGCAAAGGTCGCTTAAATGTAATAGTTATGAGAAAATTCTTGAATCGTTAGTGATAATACGGATGCTATCCATTATGTTTAGACTTTATAACATAGTATGATATCTACAGGCATGTAATACGGATTAAAACTCTATCTGTATTCGAATACGAAAGGCAGTTAATAAACAAAACTTTTGAATGATCAAAAGACAGACTGACTAGAAATTTTTCATTCATTACCAAAATTTATGTATATGCAAAGCAGTGATGACTTAATGAATCGAGTCTGTATTCTCAATTTTATTATTGTTGTTTTGTACTACATTAACACTGTTTAGTATATCAATTATTCTTTCATCTGATATCGGTAAAAAATCTTTATAGAATTGACCAACGGTATAAAAATTCGACGGTTGCATTATTACCTCGAGATGATCGCACTCTTTTTTCAAAACTTCGAAGGTGTCTTTTGGAGCAACTGGTATTGCAATAATCAATTTATTAAACTTGTCTTCTAATCTATTTCTAATCCAACGTGCAGTAACAATTAATGTTGCTCCTGTAGCGGCACCATCATCTACCAATATGATGTTAGGATTATTACAATTATCGCACAGTTTAGAAGAAAATTGGATTAAACTGTCTGAATTTCTATATAATAAGGCTCGTCTTTTCATCTCTTGGACCTGATTTTTTTTCTCTTGCTCTATGTATTCTTTTGATAACACAAGGCTATTGATAATATTGTCGTCAAGGTAGACACTTTCATCTTCCATTATGGCACCAAAAGCATTTTCCTCGCTATTGGGAATTCTTAATTTACGTGAAAGCAGTATATCAAAATCGAATATTTCCATCCTTTTTGCAATAATGCTTGCCACTATTACTCCTCCTCTAGGAATTCCAAATATAACAATATTTTTTTTGTCATAACCTTCCTTTTTAAAGAATTTAAGAATGCCAGATGCCAATATTTCTGCAGAACTCTCTCGATCTCTTATTACCAGTTGGAATTTGTCTTTAAATCTATTGAAAATCGTTTGGGTCTCATATGGTATTGATCTTGATGTTATTTTATGTTTTTTAAAGTAAATTGTAATAGGTATGCAATTACTTTTTTAACTATAGTAGTAATTTTTAATAGAATCAACTTTAATATAGTTTTAGATAATATTTGTCTGAAAGTAATTTTGATACAAATAACTTTAAAATAATATACGGTTTATTTGAAGATAAAAACAAGTATTATCAAAAAATTTTTATATTTTTAATTTTAATTACTTCACTCTTTTTTTTGTTGGCATTTTTACCATACTTCTCTTTGCAATACCAACGTTATATTGACAATATTCAAATAATAGAATATAATAAACAGCTTGACAATGAGTCTTTGCAACTAAAAATAAATCAGGATAATATTAAAAAAATTCAACAGAGAATAAATGAATTGACCAAGACGGTTGGGGAAACACAAAATATTAGAAGCGAGATAACCAAACTTACATTATCACAGAAAAATAACATTTCACCAACAATAGAGAAAATATCTTTTGAATTATTCCAAGCAAGATCATTTCTTTTAAAGACGGAGGATGTAACATTAATAATAAATAAAAAAATCGAGCAGTTAAAAAATGGGATAAACGAAAAAAATAAAGAACTAGAAAATCTATCTATTGAGCAAAGGAAAATCACAGAACAATGGGAGAAATTTAATGCTCCATATATTGGACAAATTACTCTTTCTTTTTCAATTTTAATTAAATCATTTCCGATTTTATTGGCAATAGGCTTTTCAATTATTTTGATTTCGTATTCAAATCTAATAAAATTTCGTCGCACATTACATTATAAATATAAGAAAAATGATAACAGTGGAGGAGTTATTACCGATTTGTACATTCCTCGTTTAATACCAATGCTCATTGAACCTTTGGATTTTCATAAAATAAATATTTTAATAATACTCTTTCCCTTAACAATCTTTGTTTTATCTATAGTCATGAATATGATTGACTGGTATTTTTTTACACCTCAATTGAATAATTCAAATATAATTGTTCTTGAATCTCAAAATATAATTTATAGTTTGATATACATAGCAATTATTCCTGTATTTATTTTTGTATACTTTATTTTATTCAAGGAAATAAATAGATATAATAATAAGTTACCATCTAATCCAATAATAATTAATGGTGAAATAGAAAATAAACTAAATACATTATTTCAAAAAGAAATCATAAGTCTTGAACAATATGTAAATCTTATTGAATATCTGTTAAAATTAAAAGAAAGCAATAATCAAAAGAATAGAGAACTTTACACAAAACATCTTAATGATATGACAGATAGTTTGGATAAAATTTTGGATGTAACAAATATGACAGGATCAGAAAAATATCATATAAAAAATATATTAAACCAATTGCAACAGAATTAAATAAAAATAATTTTTTCAATTAGGTGGATTTACAGTATTAGAAGAGGAGGAAAGAGAACTATTTGAATTATTGTTTAAAGTACTAATTTCTTGACTAAGGTCTCTATTTAATTGGGTAATATTTTGATTAAGCTGATTTAGATTATTTAACAATTTTGAAATATCTTGTTCCTGTTGATATGACGAAATTAAAAATGAATTAATTATAACAAAAGATATTGTAGTTGGAATCAAGACCATGATCATCATCTTATGAAAAGAAGTCGAATTTGACATGAACAAAAATTCTAAGTATTAGACCTAATAAAATTCAAATTATTTAATCTTGATAACCTAAATTTTGGTAACATCATTTATTTATATTCATACTACTATAATCAAAAATAGACTGAGCAGCTAAAATTTAAATCGGTCAATTTTATTATTGACAATAGTTCAGGATAAAATAAAGTCTACAACATTTAAAAATGGATAAAAATTGTATTACAAATATAGAAATGAGTAGTGCTCAATCATCTTACAACAAGGTTCTTGATTTATTAAAACAGCATCATAAATGGTTTAACGACTCAATTCCACTGATAGCCAGTGAAAATATTCCAAGTGCTGCAGTTAGGGAGGCTGTAGCATCTGATTTTGGTAACAGATATGCAGAGGGCTGGCCTGGTGAACGAGTCTATGCAGGATGTATCTACATTGATGAAGTTGAAATAATATGTAATGATTTAGCTAAAAAGGTCTTTAAATCAGAATTTGCCGATTGTAGGGCAACTTCAGGTGTCGTGGCTAATTTGGCAATTTATTCTGTATTTTCCAATCCTGGTGACTATATGATTGCAGAATCAATACCCAGCGGTGGTCATATTTCGCATGGAAAAAAAGAGCATTTTGGAACCGCAGGTCTGGTTCATGGTTTGAACATTGAGCATTTTCCTTTCTCTAAAGAAGAAATGACCATTGATGTTGATGCAACAAAAAAGAAGATTCAAGAAATGATTTTAGAAAATAAAGCTCCAAAAATCGCGATGTTTGGAGGAAGTTTGTTTCTGTTTCCACATCCTGTAAAAGAATTAAGCGAATTTCTCCACGATAATAAGATTTACGTTAATTATGATGCTGCTCACGTCGCTGGTTTAATAGCAGGTGGAGAATTTCAACAACCATTAAGCGAAGGTGTTGATTCCATGACCATGAGTTCTCATAAAACTTTGTGGGGTCCTCAAGGAGGAATAATAGTATCATACGAAAAACATGCCGAGCTTATAAAGAAGGCCATATTTCCAGGAAGCACAAGCAGCCATCATCTACACCATGTAGCAGGAAAAGCTATCGCACTGGCTGAATCTTTAGAATTTGGAAAGGATTATGCAAGACAAGTTATAAAAAATGCAAAAAGACTTGCAGAGTCACTAGTCGAAAAAGGTTTTGGGATTTTGGGAGAAAAAAGAGGATATACCCAATCTCATCAGATAGCGGTTGATGTTTCAAAATTTGGAGACGGAGGAGCTATTGAAAAAGATCTTGAAAAAGGTAACATAATATTGAATAGGCAATTGTTACCTGGTGACATCAAAGCAGGAAAGAATTATCTTCACCCAAGTGGTGTAAGGATTGGAACTAGCGAGGTAACCCGACTGGGGATGAAAGAAAGTGAGATGACTGAAATTGCAGAATTTATAAAAAGAATTGTAGTAAATAAAGAGGAACCAATATCTGTTTCCAAAGATATAATTGAATTCAAAAAACAGTATCAAAAGTTACATTATGCATTTGATAACAAACTGGGAGCTTATGAATATATAAGCTTAGTAAATGCTAATAAATAACTTTTAAGTAGTACAAATACTATAATTTTTTTATCTTATAAAGTTTTCAATATAAAAATAGGGAAATTATATGCGGAAATAAAATCGAAAATTCTTTCTGTAAATATGATAG
>CAZHFI010000101.1:0-4941 GCA_964531845.1 uncultured Nitrososphaeraceae archaeon | reverse complement strand
TAATTCTTTAAAGATTGTAGAAAAAATTCCAGGTGCCTGGCTTGTACAGGTCAAAGATGCTGGTCATGCAGTAATGGATCAATATCCAGATGAGATAGGCAATATAGTAAATACATTTCTATCGACTAGTCCATAAATGTAAATTTGAATTCATTCTAAATTAAGTTCTATTAAGTTACAATGATCTTATAAATAACTAAGTTTTATTTTGAATTAATTATTTTTAGTCTAGTTATAGATAGACACACAAAATGGGATCCTCTTTTTATATCAAATTTGTGCCATATACCGCGATCCCAAAATATATAAGTATTTTGGTTAGCGAAATTATAACTAATTATTGTAAACATATTAAAATTATTTGATAAAATTCCAAGGGCTAAAATTATGGAACTAAAATATTTACAACAATTCATATTTCACTAACGTAAAGGTTACTTTAATCTAATTTTAAACAAACCAACATCCAAATAACAAAAAATTTATAGTATAGGGAAAAGCCTAATATGTTAAATTAGATAATATCATGCAATATGCAAAAATAGATGTTTGTTATTGAGTACTAATATGGATAACAACAATACCTCTGTAATATATCCTAGAACAATTAATCACGTAGCAATTAGTGTCTCTAATATTGAGGACGCAATAAAATGGTATCAGGACATCCTAGGATTCACATTAATAAAGCAACCGATAGAATTTGTAACAGATGATTCATTAGCCGGAATGGCGCTTAAGGATATTCATGGTTCAAAGTTAAAGAAAATGAGAATGGCTTGGTTAACTTCTGCCAATCAAGTGGGATTTGAAATTTTCGAATATATAGAGCCAAAGGCCGAAAGACGAAAAGATAGTTTTGAGTATTGGAAATCAGGAATTACCCATATTTCTGTTACTGATCCAGATATCGAAGGGTTATGTAAAAAAATTTCTGACAATGGAGGAAAACAACTAAGTAAGATTTGGGAGATAGTTCCTGACAAGCATTATAAAATAGCCTTTTGTGAAGATCCATTCGGAAATATCATTGAAATTTACGACCACAGTTATGAGCAGTTAATACTCTCTCTTTAATTCTTTAGCACTTCCTTGTTTCTATATCTTTTTGATAATTTGATTGTTTGTTCAAATTGTAATTGTGCTTAAAATTAATGTTATTTTAGTTTTTAATATTTTTTAGAACGGCACAATAAAAATCATGTTTTATGTCAAATTTGTAACTCAAACCACTGTCATATAGAGTATGAAGTCAATTGATATTTACAAGGATATTCTAGCATTTGAAGTTTAGACTTGTGGATTGTGGTTAAAACACTATCAATAATCACAGACATTTTCAAATTTATTCAATTTTATCCGTTACTTAAAAGTCCGTTATTTTTGATTCCATCATCTTGATATCTTCATTAATCGGAATTCCAAAAGGGTCTAATAACACGTTTACAGCTTCCAATAATAATTCACAATATCTTTTTACATCATATCTTGTATTGTCATCTGCTAACTGCAGTGGAATTGCTTTCTTAAGGAATTTATCATGATTTCCCGTTATGATATATTGTAGCGTCTGTCCTTTTTTCATGTAACAACCTTTCATCTCTAGCTGTTTTATTGCACTTCTTTCCACCGTATTTCTATTTTGGTATTCATCATAATCTTTAGAAAGTAGTTTAGTAAAAACGAGATCCTCTATTGCCACTTTTCTTGTCTTTAACATTGATAAATATTCTTCTACTCTTTTTTTTATTACTGGAAACAATTCTTGTACTTGTTGCATGGAATCGCCCTTTGCCATAATCTCTAAAACTTCATATTGACATTTTGAAAAAAATGCAGGGGTGTCGTGACGTCTTATCTCAAGTCCCCTTACTTTGATTGTACCGTCATCAAAAACTCCAAAGTATCTGTTTACTACTCCTACATTCTCATGAGTTTTTGAAGTAAGAAATACAATCCATTTGTATATTCCCTCAAAGGATATCTCAAATCCTACTTTTTTTTCAACTTCTTCTTTTAACATTGCGTAATGCACATGATTTTCATTATTTTTATTTGTAATACCGTCTTTTTTTACCCAAATAGAATCAATTATTCCATGTAATACATTAAAACCATTATTTTCAGCAATATACATTGTTTTTAACAAGATATCTCGAGCAAAGGCACAAACTGCAATATGTGCATCAATTCTTCCAAACTTGGCATTGTTAAATCCAAGATATCCAAACGATGTTACTAAAATCCATTTTAAAGCAGATTGTCTCTGGTCATATATATCCTTGAGAAGTGGATCATTTGTCTTCTTTTTTAGGTTCTTGTATAAAGCTCTCTTCTTTAACACAGTTTCCAAGGATTCTGAAACCAATCCTTTTTTCTTACAAATATGATACCCAAGTTCAGGAACCTTGGATGTTGATTTATTTAAACAACATACACATCTTATAGTTTCTGCAGAGATGTTTTTTTTAACCATAATGTTTGGATACAAAGATGCAAAATCAAATTCTGCAATATTCTCATGAACTCCAATTTCCGGTTCTAGTGTCAATCCTCCCCTATCAGCTATAAATAATTCGCGCAAGGTCTTTACATGTTCTGACAATATAGGTTTCCATGGTATCAACAATCCTCGTTTTGTAGCTGTATACAAATGAATACTTGTCAAACATCTTCCTATGGTAGCGCGTGATGCATGATGCATTGGTATTCTGCATAATCTTGAAATCTCAAACAATCCATGCAGATTTGAATCATGAGAAAAAAGAAAGGAATTGCTCAAATCAATATGTATACGTCCATGTAATCTAATAGGAGAAGGCCTGTAATACATGCGACCATACGAAAAATAGGATATACCGTCTTTTATTTTTGTGAAATGTAGAGAAATATTTTTATCGCGTCCCAAATACAGCTTAATATTATTTTCTTTTGCTCTGTATGCAAGATATGGAAATGTAAAGGAATCGCCATCATCTGTAAAAACAAAGTCAGGATCTCGTTTATCTATAATTTTTACAAGATCTTTGAGGATATCTTTTTCGGTTCCTACTATCTCCTCTTTCTTGTTATTGTCTAGTATATTTTGTCTATTATTTTGATAATCAAAATTTTGTAAAGTAATTGATTTTAGCTCGTCTGTATACTTAATTATTTTTCCTCTTTGCTGTTGAAAATTTATTGAAATGTGAATATTTGTAAATGATGGTAAAACATAATCCGTTAACTCTATACTCTCATTAGAGGACCTATTCCATACAAGAGCATAATCTTGCTTGTTATTGTTTTTATCGCTAGATGAATGATAATTGTTACCACATACATCAAATTCACCAAATGGAAAGATATCATTATCAAAGAAATATTGTTGATCGGGTAGTAAATCAACATTGTAAAGACGAATCTTTTGAAAGTCTGCTATCTTTTCAATCATGTTAGCTAATTGTGTACGATGAAAATATGATGAAAAAGAAGGTACAAGATATAATTTAAGTATCTTGGAATTTTTACGACTTTTTTGATTGTAAATTTCAGTTATTTTTTCCTGACGTGAAACATATTCATATGATTCAATAAACGATGCAATCTTTTCATTTTCTATGATTTTTTGCACTAGGGAAATATTATTTTGATGCTCATCATATGCAATATAAAAATAATTTCTCCATTTGGTATCTTTGATACAAATACATGAATTTTCAGTATCCATGTTATTCTTATTATTATTTATAATATCATCGTCTTTTGCGTCGTATTTTTTTATCCAAAATGTCATATTGTTATCATAGCTAGAACAGTATGAATCAAAAAGAAAACCTGAAATGATATTTTGGCCCATATCTTAATTCTGCAAACTTATTTTTTCAAACATGTTTTATCCAACATCTGTATTTTTTTATAGTTTTCAAACAGTATTGACATCAATACGGAATTTATTGAATGGTCCTTACCTTTTACATGAATGGATTCTGAATATTTATAACATTCAGAAAGCATTTGATAGAATAATTTTCTATCTTCTTTTCTAAGACATTTGGCATATCCTTCCCATGAATGAATTTCTTTTGTTACTATATCAGAATATGGAAAAATAGTTTGTGAAGTTGTGATTGGTTTTATATCATTTACTTTGTTCTTTTGACTATAATCTATAGTGTTATTGTTCATTGTATCGATCTTTTTTTTAAAATCTTGTACTGATGAAAGACAATCGAATACAAAATTGGATAAAGTCGCATAGGTTTGGTAGAGTAAGAGCAAGCAGAATTATAGAGAATAGAAAGGGCAAACATATTTCTAAAATCAAGTGTGTCATTTTTGTCCAGATATTTTACAAATGAACTTTTCCATTCTTGTTCCTCAATTAACGATGACAATCGAAATGAAGTTATTGTTCTACCCAATTTTCATAACTCCCTCTACAGACTAACTGATAATATTTGTAAAATGGCCTATTGCCTTTGATGAAAAAACAACCACTATGCAATGTCGTGCAATATTTTTAATACTTGCAATCGTTTGTGTCAATAACCATTCATTTTCTTTTTTTAAATGAGAGTTGGACTGATTTGATATATAGAGGTCCGTTATGATAACAAGTTTGGTTTTGTATTTTTCAACCATTTTAGGCAATTCATAGATAATGAGATTTGCTAATTGATAGATGGTAAAGCATCTAGACAAAAATATTCTATCTAAAATCATGTCCACATCCACTCCAAATAACTGCGATTTTTCTACTATCTTGTAAAAATTTATTTCATTTATACCGCCATCTATAATCATAACATTTGAATTTAATCCATTATGACGGATAGGCATTAATGCCATAACGGCTAATGTAGGGATGACTGATTCTAAATTCAATAAAAGATAGGGACTTTGCACTAATTGTAAATCCAATACTTTATTTTGTCTTATTTCTACTCTGAAAGAATTTGA
>CAZHFI010000100.1:0-4943 GCA_964531845.1 uncultured Nitrososphaeraceae archaeon | reverse complement strand
TGGGAGACAAAAATAAAATCGCTTTTTGAGATTTTTTTTGGATCCAATAAGATTTTTTTACTTGAATTAGTTTCAAGAAAAATTCCACCATTCAAATTTCTTATTTGATGATCCAATATCTTCCTTTATAGAGAATTGTCAGTGTTTTATATACTATAATATTGATAAGAACTTTTTACGTAAGATTAATAAAAAAACTAACTAGAGGTATCAGGTAATTATAAAATTTAGATTTACTGTACAATACATCAATCCTTTAACTTTTATTAAAAACATGTAAAAATAATAGAAGACAGATTTTTTTAGCTTGAATTAAAGATGAATTAATGCATCCATGGGTGAAATTCCTATAACCCCTACATGTTCTCCTTTGTCCTCGCTGGCTTTTTTGATTACATTCAAAAGGTCTTGTAATTTATCAGAATTAACAATACTGACAATTGTGGAACGAGTAGAGTATGTTAAATCCACCAATTTTCCTCCTCTTCCTGATCTAAGTTGGTCTTTAGCCTCACCGAATCCTTTAGATTCATAAACTGTTGCTTCAAATCCCATATCTTTTATAGATTTAATTATGTAATCGACTCTGTGTGGACGTACAAATATTTCTACACGTTTCAATCCTGAAGAAATTACATTATTCTTTTTATCATCATTAACAATTTCAAAAGGGAGGCTATATTTCTCAACCATCAAACGTATATGATGACTGAAGTATTTAAAATTTATTTTCATGTAATGACTTTATCTCTAGAAAATCAATGATTTAATTTAATTGAAAAGTGAATACAGGAATTATGTCTCATCATATGGTCAGATTTTTTACTAAATATTAAAAATGACATATATTGGTATATACAATAATTAACTTAATGAAGACAATAGTTGAACTTGGTTGTGGAGATGGAGTTTTATTAAATCGATTATCCAGAATCTATAAAAATAGTTTGCTAATAGGTATTGAGCTAAATCATGAAATGTTTAAAAGTTCCTTAAGTATCTTAAATGCAGAAAATGTGAAATTAATTAATGATTCATTTGAGGATATTGTTCCTACATTTGAGAATAATTCTATTGATAGATTTTTAGTGGTATTACCTGACCCAAAGTATATTGACAGTCAGAATCAAAAGAAGTGGAAAAAGTTTTATGCGAAGATTTTTGAAAAATTAAAGAAAAATGGAATATTTATAATTATTACTGAAATTACTAATGAATTATTGAATCCTGTATCGCTAGAACAGTATAATACTGAAATAGATAAGATTGAAGAAATCTTTAACTCCATTGGATTTAAAACGTTCAAAAAAAGCCAACAATATCCTAGTATATATTCTACTAGTTTGTTAAAAAAATTTAGTAGAGACAAAGACAGGATTAGACTCGTTTATTTTAGTTTTTTAAAAAAAAATTAAAACGATTGTTAGACAATTTTCTTATAAACTCAGTTTTTCTGATAATTTATTTTATATACCTTTTTTGATAAATCCAACAAATATTCAAATTTTATTTCAAATATTATAATATAATAATTTAAATCTCCTCTATTTGTTATCGCATTTTTAATATTGCGAAATATTAATCAGAAATTTTGTTGGCAATATTAATAAATAATGTGTGTTATCATTGATTGTTGAATAAGGTTTCTCAATATTTTCCAATTATTATCATATTTTTGTTAGCTGGTTTATTGCTTATTTCTATATTAACGATTAATATTAAAGTAAGTGAGGCAGTATCAATCAAAACCTCAATAACAAATACAAACAATGGGGATTCAGGTACCTTTAAATCAAATAAATTTTCGTTCAATTATCCAGGTGGATGGTCAATGAGCGTAAAAGATACAACTATAAACAAAGATAGTTCGACATTCATCAAATTGACACATGGTAATGAAAAAGTCAAAATTATGTTGTATCAAAGCAATGACGTTTATGGTGTAGATTCATATAGTTTTATGAAAGTATTTGAAAATGCAGAAAGTAATAATTTCTACAAATACAGTATCCTTGATCAGGACAATAATTCATATATGATCAACAGTAAACCAACCAACAATCTTCTAATAGAATATCAAGGAAACGATGGAGATGGAAAAGTATTAGATATTTTTAAAGTTATTGATGACAAAATTTTTGTTTTAAGATATTATTCTCCAGATATCTCTTTTGAACAAGATAATACTTGGATAAAGAAACTATTGAAGAGTATAAAAATATTCTAATTTTTTCAAATATATAAAATCAAATCATATTTAAATAATTTGACTAGAATCAAAAAATATCAATAACAGATGTTTCAATAATTGATTCCATTTTAATTTAAAATTTCAACAAAAAAAAGAATGGAAAAATCATCCAAGTCTTGGAAAAATCTCTCTTTTGATTAGATCATGTTCAATAGATATTCGCCCCGGTCCAGTTATTAACAAACTTAATGAGCACATTAACAAGAGTAAATCTAGTTCATATCCTCCAACAAAGCCTTTTGATAATTTTATAAATAGAGTAGTACATCCCATCAATAAAATAAAGAATATTGATGTTATTCTGGTGAGTATACCTACAAATAAACAAAATCCACCAATCAATTCTAAGAGTGAAACTGGTAATGCCAATTCGGGTGGAATCCCCATATCAGATAGAAAACCGCTAGGACCAGTAATGTCCTGTAATTTCAAAATACTGTGTGCAATGAAAATAGGTCCAACAATTATTCTTAATGGAAAAGGACCAAATGTACTTAAATTTACCACAAAATATCGTATTGTTTCTTACATATATTATTTTTTTAATTTTTTTACCATTTTTGATTTCAAGAAAACCAAATTTTACAGATGGAGGTCAGATAATTTCAATTTCCTTTTCTTAATTTGAAATTGGACTTCCTCATTTTTTGTTGCCAACTAGTCAGCTAGAATAACATTTAATTTCAATAAAAATAGTATTATTTTAAATTTATAAAATGTTATTTATTAACAAACTGACCAATAAAAATTAGAGTCAAATTAAATATCAACAATATTTTTCAAACTTAATTAATACAAATAATTAAAGAAAACTAAAATAATAAAATTAGGATTGTTCTTTTCTAGCCACTGTAACCTCTATCGTAGAAACGTTTCTTGTTTTTCCGTCTTCTGATTGAACTGTTTCTGAGCCAATTTTTACATCTGAAATCTTATATCCTAATGTATCCATTCTTTTTATGATGATCTGAGAAACATCTACTGCACGAGGTATGCTTTTGCCTCTTGCCTTTATTATCACTTTAGGTTCATTGGCTAATTGGACTAGGGTTGCAGTTACATAGGTCATCAAAGGTTTTTTGCCAATGAAAATTTCGTTACTTCTTTTGTAGCTTGTTGTATTTGTAGTATTGTCAGACATTATCTTCTCCTCAAATTATTAGATACAGTATCATATAATGCTTTTTTATTGGTCATAAAGATTATTCTTGTTTATTTGAATATGATTCTAATATTTTTTCCAGGTCTTCAGGATTTTTCAGGATTTCTTCAGATACTTTTGGGTCACCAATCTCATAACAATACAAACATTCAGCATGATCTTTATAAAATATAAAAATTTTATCATGAAAGACGCAGTGATAGAGCCTATCAGGTTCCATATTTTCAATATTTAATTTTATTCCTTCTTCGTTTGTTGTGATGGGATTTTCCAATGTGTTTATGACAGTATTTTTTATTTTTACACGATAAAAATATAATGTTTTCAAAACCTTTATTTTTTAATATATGTTTTATAATTGACAAAATATTCATGTGTGAATTGAATGGTTCTGCTTTTTCACCTGATGGAAAAAAGGAATCAGGATTGAAAATAAAGACAATTTTTCATATTGATTTTGATTATTTTTTTGCCCAATGTGAAGAAGTCCGTAATCCAATGATGAAAAAATCACCCATTATAGTATGTGTTTATTCGGGAAGAGAGCAAGATAGTGGTGTGGTTAGTACATCAAATTATATTGCTAGAAATTACGGTGTAAAATCTGGTTTATCTATAAAACATGCAAAAAATAAACTGAGAGATACAAAATCGTTTTTTATACCAATAGATCTTCAGTACTATAAAGAAATTTCAAATAAAATTATGAATATTATTTGTTCATTTTCTCCATTCATAGAAATTCGGGGAGTCGATGAATGTTATCTTGATGTTACTTTCTTGTTAGGCCACAACTCTGAATATTCTATAAATCTAGCCAAAACTATAAAAAAGACAATAAAGGATCAGACTGGAATATCCTCTTCAATTGGGATTTCTTTTAACAAGATTCTTGCAAAAATTGCCTCCGATTACAAAAAGCCCGACGGTCTCTTCTTAATTGATATTAACAACTACAAAGAAATAGTATATCCTTTTGCTATTGATAAAGTGCCTGGAATAGGTCCTAAAACTAGGAAAAAATTAAACGATATTAAAATAACAACAATAGAAGAGTTGGTCAACGCAAAGATTGATAATTTGATAAAAATCTGTGGGAGAAAGTTGGGTTACAAGCTGGCATCCATATGCCATCCAGATTTTTCTAGATGGCAAACTAATAATCTTAAACAAAAACAAATCATGAAAATAATGACCTTAAAAAAAGAACCTAGGGATTCTCTAGATTTTAGGAAAATTATTGATAAAATTTCCATAGAGATAGTCTCTGGGTTAGTTCGTAATGGTCTTGTTTATAGAAATATTTCTATCATTTTAATACTTGAAAACCTAGTTAATATCACCAGGTCCAAAAGTATGAAACTTTATTCAAATGAAATAGATCAGCTAATATTACAATCAAACTATTTGTTTGATGAAATCTTAAAGAGTATAGACATAAAAGATGTACGACGAATTGGAATTAAAGTATCTGATTTAAAACAGAGCACTGGCCAAAACACTTTAAATCAATATTTTTGACAAATAATA
>CAZHFI010000099.1:0-4962 GCA_964531845.1 uncultured Nitrososphaeraceae archaeon | reverse complement strand
ATGGACAGTTGCTTTTTTTTTCTCCATATTTAGCATTTTATTTACCACATGATGCATACCTGTGGTTTATTTTAACAAATATTATGGCAATACTGCTTGGAATTGTAATAAGTATGAATATCTATTTATTAAAAAGATCTAGTTTGAAAATAAGTAAATCTATATTTTCAGGAACTATATTTGGATTGGCGTCAAGTACTTGTGCAAGTTGTTCTTCGTTTGGATTTTTAACAATTTCGGCATTTGGTGGATTTAGCACTATTACTACAAATTTTCTAACAAATTACGAAACACCCATAAGAATTATTTCTATAGTAATACTGATATATGCACTGTATACAATGCATATTAAAATTACGAAAAGTTGTTTTCTTGATATAAAAAAACAGATTGAAAATTGATGGCTAGATTATAAATTGGACTTGTATCATCCAATCATCTGTGAGAAAATCTGTATTCTCGAATTTCGGGTATCTGCTACATAAATATTTCCCTGGTTATCAAAGACAATGTCCTCTGGTTTATTGAATTGTCCGTCAGAGGCGCCTGGAGAACCCCATTTGTATAAAAATGTACCATTTTGGTCAAATACTTGAATACGACCCAAAATCTTATCAATGATCGCAACTAAATTTTGATGAATATCGATACCCGGAGCAGTAGGAGAAAATTGTCCGTCAGAGGCGCCTGGAGAACCCCATTTGTATAAAAATGTACCATTTTGGTCAAATACTTGAATCCTAGAATTTTTCATGTCCGTAACATAGAATCTATTATTTTTATCAAAAGTAATTCCGTGTGGCGATTGAAACTGACCATCGTTTATTCCAACAATTCCATATTTTTTGACAAATTTCCCGTTATCTGTAAATTTGAGTATATCATTTCCATTTTTATCAGTAAGGTATACAAATCCGTTATTATCTACAGCTAATTGGTGAGGTGTTCTATTCACATCTCTTCCTTCGGTACCATTAAACTTCCACTCAAGAATGAATTTCCCATCTGTAGTGAATTTTTGAACTCTATGACTCTTTAATTCTAAAGTATAGATAAACCTACTATCGGGGTCAATAGCTAAATCATGTAATTTTGAAAATTCACCTGATTTATTTCCCAATTTGCCAAATATCAAGACCACGTTTCCGGTCTGGTCAAATTTCTGAACACGATTATTCCCCGTGTCAGTCACATATATAAATCCAAATTTATCAACATCCAAACTATGAGGATATTTTAATTGCCCATCAAATGTTCCAAACGATCCTATACTCCGCAAAAAAACATAAGGTAAAGTCTCATTGCTTGAAAAAGATTCAACGGAATAGAAAGAAAGGATAAGAATTGTTGAAAAAAAAATACTTAAAAATATCGTAAAGATTTTTAAGGTTGAAAAGATTGTTTTATTAAATAAATTACCCATATCATCTAATTATTTTAAAGACTATTTTTATTTTTACTTTTATTTTATAGTTATAATCAGAAATGAGAGAAATAACTCCAAATTTCTCATATAGCAATTTTATAAATTATGGTTATATGATAAAATTTTCTTACGTAAAATAGTATAAAATTATTTAATTGCCAAGAAATATAAAATATAAAATTCATGATAGCATTATTGATAAAAATCAAACAGGTTTCCTTCCCAGTTAAAATTGGAATTATAATATTGTTAATAGGACTCATTATCAGTGGAATTGCTCAGAGTATGGGTGATAGGACAATTGGCTATTATGGATTAATTGCGGGATTCTTTGGATTACTAATCTCATTAGCATATATGATGGGAACGGGAAAGAAATCAAAATTAGATGAGGTAAATGAAAAGCAAAAAGGAAGAACCAAAAAACGAAAAAGATAGTTTAGTGTTTGCGAAAGGAATATACCATTACCGATGGTAGTTAAAATAAATTATGAATTATATCCCAGTATTAGAGTTAGGTAAAATAAAAAATAGAGAACATAAAATTGTCTCTCTAAACGACAAAAAAATAATTTTATTTAATATTGATGGAAATATTACAGCTATTTCAAATACATGTTTACATAAAGGTGGTCCATTAGGAGAAGGCAAGGTAGAAGAAAAATATGATGGAATATACATTACTTGTCCTTGGCATGGATGGGAATATAACCTCATGACTGGTAGAGGTCCTCCTGGATACGAGGAACAACAGGCAGTATTTGCTACAAGAATAGAAAACGATATGATTTTTGTATCAGAACATCCTGTTGTCATACCCAAAATAATGATACATAAAGAAAATCCACTTCAGGATTTAATCGACCTAAAATATCAAACAAATGACAACTCTGTCAATATCCTTGGAATATCCACTACCAGCACAAATAATAATCTACCGCGAATTTCTACCTCTGAATTAGCATTAAAAGAGGCATTAAAATATGCAAAAGAAAGGTATTGTGCTTCAACTGTTTTAATTAAACTAAGAGATTTAGAATTTAGGCACTGTGAAGGATATTACAGTAAAAATGAACAAGCGTGCACTTGGCCATGTTCTATTTCAGAAATGGACTCAACGGATGGAATGAATGAAGTCTATAGAAAGATGATTCTGTGGTCAGATGTAGTCGTTGTGAGTACACCAATTAGATGGGGAAATCCATCTTCATTATACTTTAAAATGATTGAAAGGTTTAATTGTGTACAAAATCAAATCACATTACAAGATCGTATTTTAATAAAAAATAAAGTGGTCTGTTTTATAATTACAGGTGGACAGGACAATATTCAAAATGTGGCAGGCCAAATGATGAATTTTTTTACTCAACTGGGTTTTTTATTACCCCCTTTTGCATTCATGGGATGGAGCAGAGGATGGATTGCAGAAGACATGGAGAACAATACTATCCAATTTTCAAAATCACGTTATATCAAGAGATCCACTAAAGATTTGATAGACAACACTATGAAAACCCTAGGTCAAATAAAAAAAGATATTTGTATAAATATAAATTCACCGCAACCCAAAATATCAGAGGTTGGGTCATGAGGTATAAACTAAACAATTCAAATATATTTTTTATATAAATTCAACTTATTTATCTATACTTTATTTGTTTCATCTATCTATAATGATGTTCGTTGATTTGTCAAAAATGCATCGATTGAATTTCCAAGTAATGATACTATAAGAAATAACCATCACATAAAATGTAAATGTGTGATAAAAAAATAATTTATAAATTAAATAAAAATGAAATTAATAAAAAATCAATTATACTAACTTAAATTTTATCCTCATCATCTCTACTTTAAAAATGCTTTAAGATGATATCATTTTATCGCTTTAAAGCAAAACAAAAAAAACAAAATTTATAAAATCTTTAATATAAATAAAGCATGGGAAAATAGAAATAAACGATCTTTTTGTAAACAACAATAAGGAGAGGTTAAACAACCTGGAAGACTTTGATCAGATTTTTGAATTTGTAAAATCTTCAGTCGCAACTGTCTTTAAAATGCACAGAACTGGATTGAACTTGATCTTACAAGGTATGCCAAGCAACCTTGGAGCATATCATGAGATAGGTTCAAACGCAATAGTCGCCAATAAGCACATTTTGGATTACATAAGAAATACCAAATCAAAAGAAGACTATAATGCTTATGTGTTTTCTATTCTGGCACATGAATACATACACAGTTTGGGAATTGTTGATGAATCAGTCGTAAGGAATATGATTTTTAAATTATGTGAGGATTTATTTGGAAAAGAACATACTACTACTCAATTTGCCATTGACCCCTTGAAAGTTTTTCCGCATATTCAGGAGATCGATACTAGGAAATTTGAAAAAAAGATTATACATGTTAAAAAATTCGACCAGAATAATACTACTTATATCCAGTAAAAAGATAACCATAAAGTAATCCATAATCATAAAAAAATTTTGAAAAATATCGTAGACTATATTTTAATGCTAAAACGTTGAAAAAAATTAAGATTTGTCATAATTGTTTTTTGTCATTGTGTAAAAGTTTTCTTTTGATTACATATCGATAAACAAAATATGAAACTAAAATAATTAAAACAAAAATAGGAATGTAATCTAGAAAACGATCGAAATTAAAAGTCTTTTTTTCAAAAAATAGATCGCCAAAGTAAAATCCAAGAGAAATAAGTAAGAAAGACCATATTAAAGAGCCTGAATAAGTAAACAAAATGTATTTAACAAAATTCATTTTTGCCAATCCTGCAGAAAGCGATATTAATTCTCTCATTCCTGGTATCAAACGACATATAAACACAGATTTTGTACCGTATTTTTCAAACCATCTTTCCATTTTTATTAACTTTGATTCATCAAAAAAAAGATATTTACCAATCCTAAGGATAGAATAGCGTCCAATTTTTCTAGCAATCCAATATAGAACAATTGATCCCAATGTTGAACCCGTGGTAGCAATCAAAGCCACCTTAATGAGTTCAATCATATGTTGTCCTGAATTAAAAACAGAGTACCCTTCCAATGGTAAAACTGCGGAACTTGGTATAATTGGTATAACTGTTTCTATGAACATAATCAAAAATATTCCAAAAAGACCGTAAGAACTGTTCAAATTTGTAACAAGGTCATTTAGAAATAAGAAATCCATAATACCAATATTATAAAGACTACCTAGTTTATAATTTTAACACTAAAAATCATATCTTAAACAATTTCAACTTATATTTGCCTATTTATATCTACTATAAAATAGATAAAGAAGACAAGATTAAATTATTCTTTTAATATAAAATGCTATAAGATTTTTTTTGTTTTCAAAGTTATATTAACGTTTTTATATTCTGGGATTTTTGTTCATGATTTGATTTTAAAATAAAATAAAAATTTCAAAAAATAATTGTATAATATGTTATAGTCACATAAATATTACATATGTGAATTATGATATATATTATTCCCATCAGACATGCCAGACATGCCAGACAT
>CAZHFI010000098.1:0-4991 GCA_964531845.1 uncultured Nitrososphaeraceae archaeon | reverse complement strand
GAAAATGATACTCACATAGGTACGAAATAATTTCTTAATAAATACCTCATAAATTATTTTTATAATATTTCTAAATTCGAATTCTGGAACATGTATTATTTATAATATTGGATAAGAAATCAACAATTAAAATTTTAGTTTGGTTGATTAACCGATATCGATCCTTTTTAAAACCAAGTCTCTAATCCGATAGCTATATTACCTTATATTTTTTACCCAACTTATCAAAACAACTAATTACATACTCCAATTTTTCTTTACTAATAGAAGAATTTAAAGAAACTCTTAGTCTAGATTTTCCCATATCAACAGTTGGATATCTTATAGCCTGAATAAAAATACCTAAATCGAACAAATCTCGTGAAAAATTCATAGTCAATTTTTCTTCTCCTAATATAATTGGGATAATTTGACTAGAGGTTCCCCCAATACTAAAACCACTTTTTCGTAGTTGATCAGAAAACCATTTTATTTTTTTATAAAAATTAGATTGAAGTCTAGGCCTATTTTTCAAAAAAGAAATAGCATTAATCGCTGCGTTGCAAATATGCTCAGGTATTGCTGAAGTATAGATAAATGGTCGGGATTTGTTAATAAATAATTCTTTAATCAGATTTAAAGAGGCAATATATCCTCCGAAACATCCTAGACCTTTGCTAAGACTACTTATATGAATATCAACATATTTTTCTATTCCAAAGTGTTCTGGAACTCCTCCATAATTACCTTCTTTACCAAAAATAAAGTCTCCATGTGCATCATCAACCATCAATATTGAACCATATTTTCTTGTTATCTCTGATATTTTTTCTAGATTAGCAATATCACCATCCATGCTAAACACTCCTTCCGTTATCACAATCGTTTTCCCATTGATTTTTTTTATTTTTTTTTCTAATTCGTCAGGATCATTATGTTGAAAAATTTCTATTTTTCTTTTTTTTGATAATTTGCAGGCATCTATTATACTCGCGTGATTTAACTCGTCACTAAATATGGTATGTTGCTCAGAAGATATCGCCGAAATTGCTCCGAGGTTTGCCATATATCCGGTTGGAAAAACCAACGCTGATTCAGATTTTCTATGTGATGCCAAAAGTTCTTCAAGTTTAGTGATAGCAATATCATTTCCAGATACCAATCTGGAACTGCATTGTGAAATTTGTTTCAACGACCTTTTTGTTTTTGCGACTAAGGTTTTATTTTGCGACAGACCAAGATAATCATTCGAACATAGGTTTAATACTTTTTTATCATCTATAAAGAACTCACGTTGTGTATTCAGGTTTGATATTGGTAGGTATCTATAGATATTATTATTTTTATAATTTTCTAATTGTTCATAAACATAATTAAACTTTGAGTCCAATTTCCTTTATCATTTCAATATCTTTATTATGTACGTTACCACCAGTAGTTAAATATCCACCAGTAATAATTCCATTTGCTCCGGCCTGGAGAACAAACTTGCCATTATCTTGGAAGTGAAATTCTCGACCTCCTGCAATTTTGAGTATCGTTTTAGGCATAATAAATCTCCAAACTGCAATGGTTCTTATCACATCTTCGTTGGATAGTGGATTTTTTTGATTCTGAAGTTCTAACGGAGTACCTTCCCTTGCTATTAATACATTGACAGGAACTTCATCAGGTTTCAAATCGGCCAATGCAAATGCAAGTTCAATTCTTTGTCTTGGTGTTTCACCCATTCCTATAATTCCACCGCAACATAACTCTAATCCTGCTGTTTTTACTATCTGGGCAGTATTTATCCTATCATCATAATCATGTGTCTTACAGATTTCTGAAAAGTAGCTTCTTGATGTTTCTAAATTATGATTGTATCTTTTTACTCCCAAGGTCTTTAGTTTTTTCGCTCTTTCTAAAGTCATAAAACCAAGCGATGTATTTACCTCAATTCCTACTTGATTTCTTATTTCCTCGATAGATTTACAGATTTCCTGAAAATCTTTTTCAGGGGGCGATCTGTATGCACAAACAAGACAAAAACTATTCGACCCACCAATTTTTGCATCACGAGCTTTTTGAATCAATGTTTCTGTAGGAAGTAAGGGATATTTTGTAATTCCTGTATCATAAAATGAAGACTGTGCACAAAATGAACAATCCTCTGGACAGCTTCCTGATTTGGCATTTACTAATGATTCTATGTCAACTATATCACCGTTAAATTGCCTTGTAATTATGTTCGCACATTCTGCTAAAGTCAAGAGATTCTTGTTCTTTAATAATAATTCTGCTTCCTGGAAGTCTATAGAAGTCCCTGATAGAACCTTATTCATAATATCTTTGATGAATTGAGAAGAATTTTCATATGACATTGAATTATCTTCGTAAATTCTAGATGACATTTGTAATAGATGTAAACATTATATCCCGATAAATAATTCTTCTTTTGTTAAATACTTCTAAAATAATTTCTAAACTCGAATTTAGAAACAATCATCTAAAAAATGAGATTTTATCAAATTAAAAGTATAAAATAATTGATGCGAACAAATCTGATTTAATTATCAATTTAAAAAATATCTAGATTATTTAATAAAAAACTGACGTATATCCTTCCAAAATGCATACAAAATTATCAAAAAGCATCTGCTTGAAAATAATATCTACATGCTCAAAAAAAATAAAATATATAAAAAACGAAATTCGTCTTATCGCTACCTTTTGTAAATAGTTCAAAAAAGGACCGGTTTTTGAAACGTATAAAAAATGCATATTTTTTTTACTAGAAAAATTTTTTCAAGACATCAAGAAATTGTTTAAAAAACAAGAACATTTTTTATACACCTTGTCGTCTCTTTTTTACATTTATTCATACATATTCCAATGGTAAATTAAAACAATGAAATACGCCATGGCATATCTCAGAGTTAGTACTGAAGAGCAAACTGTACAAACACAGAAAATTGCAATAGATAAATGGGCCAAAGATCAAGGATATCAAATTTTATATTATTTTGAGGATCCATCTATAAGTGGAAAAATTCCTGCTATATCTAGAAGAGGGTTCAGAGATCTAATAGAAACGGTAAAAACTTCGGATGTAGATGCGGTATTGGTTTACGAATTATCCCGAGTTGGTAGAACTTTTTGGGATACATTGGATGCTATCCAAGCCATAGAAAAATATAGTCCTCTGATATCATGCTCACCAAGGGAATCATTTTTACAAACTACCGATTCGAGCATTAGAAAATTGATGATTGGAATCTTAACATGGGTTGCAGAAAGAGAACGCGAAATGCTAGTTCAGCGTACAAAAGACGGAATATTTAGAGCAAAAATAGCTGGAAAAGAAATTGGACGACCACAAAAAATAATTGACAAAGATGATCTAATTGTTCTTTTATCAAATAATCTCTCGAGAGAAAAAATTGCTCTTAAATTAGGGATTTCAAAGGCTACTTTATATAAGGAATTTAGAAGATTGAATATTCAGTTCAATAAATAAATGTATTTTTTACACTTATAGATGCTAAGAAACTATTTTTTCTATCATTTTAATAATATCATATTGAGTATCAATGATTTTAGATAATTCCTTGTTTGGTATTGCAAGCGGTGGAATTAGAGTAATCACATTGCCTAATGTTCGTAAAAATACTCCTTTTTTAACCGATTCTTTCATTAAAAAATAGCTCAAGGGTTCATTGTTAATATAATTAACCGGTTTTTTATCAATCTGTAATTCTACTCCACAAAGTAATCCTTTATTTTTAATTTTTGAAACTATTTTGAATCTACCTAATTCGGTCAATCTATTGTTTAAATATTGTGAATTCTGTTGAATTTGTTTGATCAATTTTTTTTGTTCATATTCTTCAATATTTTTAATACATGCTGCACAACCTACTGGATGTCCAGTATAAGTATGTCCATGAAAAAACTGTTTATTTTCAGAATAATCTCCAAGAAAAGAATCGTATATTCTATTGGTTGTTAGTGTGACAGCAATAGGAAAATAACCACCGTTTAATGCTTTTCCATAACAGACAATGTCAGGAGGGGATTTTTGTGCTTGATATTCTATCATGTTTCCAAGCCTTCCAAAACCAGTAGCAATTTCATCTAGTATTAACAAGACATCATATTTGCTACAGAGGTCACATATCTTTTTTTGATAATTTTTTGGATAAATTGTTATCCCACCTGCGATTTGGGCCCCACTTTCCATTATCATTGCAGCAATCTTAGAAGAATTTTTTTTTAGTATTTGTTCTGTTTTTTCAATACATATATTTATAATATCTTCTGGATTTTCATATATATTCTCATAGTTTCCCGGAGATGGTGCATGAAACGTTTTCAAAAGAATAGGGCGATATGCATCAAAATATTTTCCAACATAACCCACAGACATTGCTGCGATCGTATCACCATGATATCCACCATTTATGGATAAATACCGTGTTTTTTTTGGATTTCCAATATTTCTCCAATATTGAATAGCCATTTTTAGAGCAATTTCAATGGCTGTTGACCCGTTGTCAGAATAAAACACTTTATCCATACCATTAGCGATTTTGATCAATTTTTCTGCTAAAATTATAGAATTTTTATTTCCTAGTCCAAACAATGTGGAATTAGGAAGCTCTTTAAACTGATTTATTATTGAATCAATTACAGGATTTTTTCCGTAACCCCAAACATTACACCACATACTTGCTATTCCATCAAGTATTTTACTATTTTTGTTAGTTATTAAATGAAATTTATCACCTTTTACAATTATATTATTTTCTTGAGTGTTCCAAAATTTCATCTGGGTATAAGGATGCCAAACAAATTTTTTATCATTTTCAATCAATTTATCAGACATTTGTACATTCCTCTTTTTCATGAATTATTGGATAAAATATCTTTTTATATATCTTCAATTTTTATAGTATTTCAAAACTCGAATATTGAAATATGTCAGATGAGTTTGTGTATGTTAAGATTTACTAATTTGAGTCGGATTTATT
>CAZHFI010000097.1:0-5067 GCA_964531845.1 uncultured Nitrososphaeraceae archaeon | reverse complement strand
GTGACAATGATAGTTTTATAATAACAGGGGCTCTTCCCTATGCAAACGGGGAAATTCACCTTGGACATATCTCTTCTACCTATTTACCTGCAGACATTTTTGCTCGTTTTCTCAGAAATATTGGAAAGAAAGTATATTTTATCTGTGCCTCAGATGATTATGGAACGCCTATACTTATTAAGGCAGAAAAAGAGAACAAGACTCCAGAACAATTTGTGCAATATTGGAATGTCAGGGATAGCGAGGATTTTTCAGCAATATCCATATCTTTTGATAAATTTTATAAAACAAGTTCTAAAGAGAACATAGATTTTGTACAACAATTTTTTTTAAAACTGCATAATAACGGTTACATATATGAAAAAGATGTGATTCAATTCTTTTGTGATTTTGATAATAAATTCTTGCCAGACAGATATGTTCTTGGAACATGTCCATATTGTAATTCTGATAATCAATATTCTGACTTGTGTGAAAAGTGTGGAAGAGTACCTCAGGAGATATTGAATCCAAAATGTGGAATATGCGGAAAACCACCGACTAAAAAATCAAGCGTTCATTATTTTTTTAAATTGTCCGTATTTTCAGAAAAATTAAGAAACTGGCTTGTACAAAATGAGAATTTACAAAACGATATTAAAAGATATGTCATCAACTGGATAGATGAAGGCCTACAGGATTGGGATATAACCAGAGATATTTCATGGGGAATTGCTGTCCCACTTGATAACGCCCACGGAAAGGTGTTTTATGGATGGTTTGATAACCATCTATGTTACATTTCCACCACATTAGCATTGTTAAATGAAAAAAATCATATCGATGGAAAAAAAATCTGGAATGAATCAAAAATATATCATTTTATTGGAAAAGACATTGTATACCATCATTTTCTCTTTCTACCTGCAATGAGAATGGGAATTGAAAATGAATACAAACTTCCAGATTATATTCCTTGCAGAGGACACTTGATGCTTCAAAATCAAAAAATATCAAAAAGTAGAAACTGGTACATTGGACTCCGAGATTTTATCTCCCAGTATCCTCAGGACTATCTGCGATTTTATCTTTCTTCCATTAGTTCATATTCTCAGGACGATATTAATTTTGATTGGGATCTTTTTCTTGAAAAAATAAATAATGAATTAATAGACAATATAGGAAATTTTATTAACCGAGTTTTGTCCTTTACTACAAAACAGTTTAACGGGGTCGTTCCTAATCCCACAACAGAATTTGATGAAGATGATAAGGTTATGATAGAAAAGTTAAATACAATCGGTAATGAGATATCCAAGCTTATGTTTGACTTGGAAACTGATAAAGCATTGAGAGAAATTCTAAGGTTTTCGAACAATTTTAATCAATATTTTCAAACCAAAAGTCCTTGGAAAAATAAAGAGAGAACAGCAAAAACCACTGTATATCTTTCTTTGAATGCAGTCAGGACGCTAACCATATTACTTGAGCCATTTATCCCTGATTCATGTTCTAAAATATGGTTACAATTGGGATTTGAAGACACTAATACGGACACAGTATCGGAGGATGCCGAAAACAAAGAAATTGGAAATAACAATGATATTAAAAACTGGAATTTGATGGGACAGTTAAAAATCATTTCCGGACATAAACTCGGAGAGGTTACTCCATTATTTAAAAAAATAGAGCATTCAGATATAGAAAATCAGAAAGAAAAACTCCAAAATAATTTATTACCTAGTAAGTAGCACAATGCCTGCAGATAGTTCTAATAGATGTTTAATTGTAGGACGATTTCAACCATTCCATTTAGGACACCTTGAATTGATTACACAAGCAAAAAAAGATTTTAAAGAGGTAATTATAGTTGTGGGAAGTAGTCAATTTAATTATTTGTTTAAAGACCCATTCACAACAGGAGAACGGTTGACTATGATTCATGATTCATTGATTGAAGCGCATTTTAATTTTTCAGATTTCTATCTGATACCGGTGCAAAATATTGAAAATAATTTTTTGTGGCTTTCCAATATCTGTTCTTTGGTACCATCTTTTTCGACCATTTACTCAGGCAATAATCTTATTTTTCAATTGCTTAAGGATAGCAGAATAAGGGTAAAAAAACCATCATTTAGAAACAAAAAAAAATTCAATGGAACTTTTATTAGAAAACAGATCCTGTTAAATAAGAAATGGGAAAACCTAGTCCCCAATTCAGTTTCTAAAATACTTAAGGAAATTGGAGGAGTAGAAAGGATTCAGAATCTGGTTGATTTGGATGCAGACCCAATGAAATGGTAAAATCTGTTAAACCTGTTTTTTCTGGAAACTTTAATTTAGATATATTAATTATAAAATATATTATCATCTGATGAGGCCAAAAAGGACATGTCCTATATGCGATAAATGTGGTTCAAAAAAATTTAAAATAATAGAAAATCAACCTAAAGATAAAAAAGAAAAAGAAAAAGAAAAAGAAAAAATCAAAATCACTATTCAGTGTTTGACTTGTGACAATATTCTAAATGTCTAAATCTGGTAATGATATTTTTAGTTATTTTCAATATGATATATATATAAATTATATTTAATGAAACTAAAACATGACTGCTAAAAAATGGATTGATAACGAAGTTACTTTAGACGGATTAAAAGATCAGACCGTGTCAATTATTGGATATGGCATTCAAGGAAGAGCTCAGGCTAATAATCTTAAGGACTCGGGTGTAAATGTAGTAGTTGGTCTTAGAAAAAACGGAACAACGTGGGGTATTGCCGAGTCTGATGGTCACAAGGTTTTAGAAGTCGAGGAGGCTGCCGAAACAGCAGATATTATTCACATCTTGATTCCAGATATGGAGCAGACTAAAACATATGAAAATTCTATTTCATCAAAAGTTAGTGAGAATAAAGCATTATGTTTTTCTCATGGTGCTGCAATTCACTGGGGATGGATAAAACCGCCCAAGAATGTAGATGTTATAATGGTTGCTCCTAAAGGGCCGGGACAGAGAGTAAGAGAATTGTTTTTAGAAGGATTTGGAACTCCATCATTGGTTGCAGTTTATCAGGACTACACAGGAAAGGCATGGGATAGGGTTCTTTCTATTGCAAAAGGAATTGGTAGTACAAGACCTGGTATTTTCCAGACTAATTTCAAAGAAGAAGTGGAAACAGATTGGTTTGGTGAACAGGTTGATCTGTGTGGTGGAACACATTCAATGGTTATGAAGGCATTTGAAACACTAGTAGAAGCGGGATACCAACCAGAAGTAGCATATTTTGAATGCTTACATGAACTTAAATTAATAGTCGATCTGATTCAAAAGTACGGTCTAACTGGGATGTACAATAGAGTTAGTGAAACTGCTAGATTTGGAGGTCTTACAAGAGGCCCACGAGTAGTGGATAACCACGCTAAAGAAAAAATGAAAGAGGTACTTGAAGAGATACAATCTGGCAAATTTGCCGATGAATGGGTTACTAGATATAAAAATGAGGGAAAGGAATCATTTACCAGCTACATGAAAGAAATAGAAAACCATCAGATAGAAAGAGTTGGGAAAGAATTACGAAAGATCATGTGGCCAAATGAAAAAGAATGGTAAATTTTTAATTTTTTTAGTTAAAAATATTTATTTATCTATAAAATAATAAAGGTCGAATACCATGGTAGAAGCTGGTACAATATTAACATTAATTTTCACAATAATTGTCATTACTGTGATCGGTCTTCAAATATACAAACGTAAGACTGGTGGAATGGGTGGCCCAAGCCCAATGTCTGGATTTAAAAGACAATATAGGCCCGCAAGAACTACACCGGAAGGAGAGCCCCTTGAGGGATATTCAAATGATGGTTTTTCATTCCCATTTTTAAGAATATTAATTCCTGCCGTAATCGGTTTGATAATAGTAGGTGTTCTCATCTCAGCCAGTGTAAAAATAGTAGATGCTGGATATAGAGGAGTATTATTACATTTTGGTGCTGTAGATACATCAATATCACTCAAAGAAGGAATTCATTTTGTAACTCCGTTTAGAGATTCAGTGGTACCAATGGAAGTGCGAACTTTAAAAATCGTTGAGGATGCCACGTCTGCTTCTAAAGATTTGCAGGCTGTTTCAACTCAAGTTGCAATAAATTATAGATTGTCGCCGGAAAGTGTACCTTTAATATATCAAAACTTAGGATTCCAATTTGAAACTAGAGTCGTTAGTCCCGCAATACAGGAATCTGTAAAACAGATAACTGCAAGGTTTAATGCAGAAGAACTAATTACCCAGAGAGAGATCGTGAAAAATCAAATTCAAGAACAGATAAAAAACAGATTGGCTTTATATAATATTGAAGTTGAAACGGTCTCAATTACAGAGTTTAGATTTTCAGAGGAATTTACTAAAGCTGTTGAACTTAAGGTTCAAGCACAGCAAAGGGCATTACAGGCACAAAATGACCTAAGAAGAATTCAGATCGAAGCAAATCAAACAGAAGCAAAAGCAATAGGGCAACAAAGAGCAGCTGTAGCAGAAGCGGAAGGAACTCAAAGGGCTAATATCTTGCGAGCACAGGGTGAATCAGAAGCAATTAAAATAATTGACACACAATTAAGAAGCAGTCCATCATATTTGGAATGGTTAAAGACACAAAAGTGGGATGGAAAATTACCCTTGGTAACTGGAGGACAAAATGGAGTTACTCCATTTATAGAAATCCCGGTGGAACAAAATCTGCCTGATAAAGCCCAAAATTTCAGTAATACAGCAAGATAACACACATTTTTTTATTTTTTATCACTAAAATACAATAATACATTCCAAGATCTTTTCATAAATCATAAATTCGGATATATTCAGCCTTTTTTTATATTTTTATTATTGTGAGTATTTTATAGTTAGTTAATTTCATACAATGCAAAAAATCTAAATTTCATTCATTTAATTTATGCGTGGTTGCATAGTCATTTTCATTGGCATAGTGAAAAATTATAACTTTTTCATTTGTATACAAATAAGTTTATTTTTAAAATTACACAAAGCCAGTATTAATGGAATATTAACATGTAGATTGATAGAGAAAATTAC
>CAZHFI010000096.1:3310-5199 GCA_964531845.1 uncultured Nitrososphaeraceae archaeon | reverse complement strand
TCATCCTAAGTTTTCTCTATTTACATCACAAATAACAAGTACAAAAATTTACCTCTGTTAGCAAGCATTTTCTTTACTTATACAAATGCATATAATAAATAAAAAAAGAAAAATGCAATCACAATATTATATTTCTTTTATTATTTACATATATTGGCTCTAGAGGGCTATCAAAAGATATTGATAGCTTTGAGCAGGAGATAAAATGAAATTTAAATAGACCACATGTCTTATTTTTTAACAATTTTTTTCAATACAGTATACATACAATCTCAATATGTATATAGAAAAACAAAATAATTTAAGAATATAAAACAAATTGATACCTAGATAAACATTTTCTATTTGTGTTATAGAAGGATACAAACTATCTATTGTAAGATAGTATTTCGTTTAAAATTTTCTTGAATCCGTTTATATAATTAAAATTAGAAAATTTCTTTATATCATTGCTTAACTTAATGGGATGTGTATTTGACGAATGGTTAAAAATATCCATTATAATTTTAGCGGCATGTTCTATTGAATTAAATCTATATCTTTATGAAACAAATTCTGTAACACCACCTTCATTTGGGACTACCGGAATCAATCCTGCAGCCATAGCTTCTAATACTGCCATACCAAAATGCTCTCCTATCATTGGATGAAAGAATATCATAGCTTCTCCTATGGCAGATAGAATCTTTTCCAAGCTAGCATTAATTTCAAATGTGATATAGTCAGACAAACCCAGATTATGAATCATAAGTTTAAGTTCTGAATAATAATCAAAAAAATAATAATAAAGATTTCCCACTATTTTCATTCCATTGCCTATATTATTATCTTTTAATATCTTGGCAAGTTTTATTGCATTTTCTATTTTCTTATGAGGGGCAATTCTAGATATTACTAGAATAGTCTCGTTTGTTTTACTATTTTCTCTTTTTTTGGCTACATTACGAAAAGTCTCAATATCTATTGGAGGACCAAGTACGTAAATATTATCTATTTCAAGTGCATTAGCTATAGCCTTACGACTGAATTCAGAATTAGTAATTACTGTAGAATTCTTCATCAAATTCCACTATCTGTATTTTATTATTTCAAAATATTTCCTTCTTTTCTGTATGTTACTAAATTGAAAATTGATTTTATAATTATGTGAATTATCGTTATTCCTATTTTTATTATCATCTGGTAAAATAATTGAGCTTTCTGTCATACCAAATGCTCCTAAAAATGATAGAATTGGAGCTAATTTTGGATTAACCTTGACAACATCTAAACCAGTTGATAACCAATATTCGCGCCATCCAAAATTTCCCAAGACATAATCACCTACCGCAAATTGTTTATTTTTTGATGCTATGATTTGACCTATACAAGCTCCATCTAGAGGTTGACCTAATTTGAAAGGAGGTATGTAACTATTACCTTCTTCTTTCCTCATCCGACCGCGCATATATGGATCTACTGACATCCAAATATTTTGTACCAAAAATTCTCCTTCTTTTGTTGGCTTTGGAATCTCAACTTGAACAAGTTGGAAATTATTTTCTGATGGTATTCCTATTGGGTAGCTGGTTAAATGAATTTCTCTGTATCTATAACTTTTATAATTATAAAGGAAATTTTATTGATGTTTCATGGTGTATTATATGCAATGCATCAAGTAAAAGCATATCAAATTATCCTTCTGCTTTTAGATTGGAAACATAAAGGTAAATATGATTGTCCTAGTAAAAAGGAATTTTTGAATGGAGTAACTTTTCTATATAAATCTTGTTTATCCATATAATCAAAATTAAATTGAAGATCTTTCAAAGTATTCGTAATGCTATTTGTCCTTCAAGTCTAGCAAAAGTAGCACCTAAAAAACAAAAATGAATTCCATTTCCAAAAGC
>CAZHFI010000096.1:0-3210 GCA_964531845.1 uncultured Nitrososphaeraceae archaeon | reverse complement strand
AAAAGCACTTGACTTTTTTTATCATAATATTTATCTTTATCTAAATTATTCCTAGTGGAGTATCATAGGTAGCTACGGGAAATGCCCTGTCAATTGCCATAATTTCATTCTCAGTCAGCTTCCAGCCAGCACCTCCACTATTTTCTCTTACTCGTTCTAGTCTTGAAGTTTTGGGAATTGTAAAAATATTATCATGACGAGTTAGAAAATTAAGTGCTACCTGTCTAGCCGTACGATTATGTCGTTTTGCAATCTCTTCTAATATTTGTCCTTTAGTACTTTGTGATGAAGGAAAATTTCCATGTCCAAACGGTGCGTATCCAACAATAGCAATATCTTTTTCTACGCAATATGGCAATAAACGTCGCTCAATTCCTCTATTGTCTAAATGATATAAAACTTGGTTAGAAGCCATCTGTTCATTTTTAAGGGCCTGCTCAGCCTCCTTAAGCTCTTCTATGTCAAAATTGCTAACACCAATGTATTTTATTAGACCATCAGATACAAGTTTTTCCATAGCTCTAATTGTCTCAGTGATAGGATAACTGCTGGGCCAGTGAAGCAGATATAGGTCAAGCCAATCAGTCTTTAGTCTTTTTAGACTTCTTTTACAAGCCTTTATAGTACCTTCATAGGAAGCATTAGATGGTAAAACCTTACTAACCAAAAAAACTTCATCCCGACGTTCGGTAATGGCTTGTGCAACCAATTCTTCTGCATGCCCATTACCATACATTTCTGCTGTATCGATGTGGGTCATCCCAAGGTCCAACCCAAGTTTCAGTGTTTCTATTGCTCTTGATTCGGTATCCTTGTTATTATTATTGCCTTCTATCATCCATGTACCTTGTCCAATTATTGGAACATTAACATCAGTCCATCCAAACTTACGCTTTATCATAAGAATAAATAACTCCTAATAAATAACCTTAAAATAATATAGATAGGCATCTATCTTCATAATGAATAAATCTTTCAAATTATAAAAGGTAGATCTTATTTTTTATATTTTTCAACTAATTTTCGTATTCTTTCTCTTTCCTCTGGAGTGGGTTTTATTGATGATTGTAAAGACCAATACTTTCCATCATGATATCAAAGACTGTTTTTCTGGATTATGTACAGCTTCCAATACTTTACCAATGAACATTATATGATCTCCAAAAGTAATTTCACTAAACAATTTACATTCAACATTAAGCGATGCTCCATTTACCATTACGCTATTGATTTTAATTGCATCATAAAATTGGAATACTAATTCTTCCAGTATTCCAATTTTGTTATAATGATAACCACTACATCCATCTGCAATACTGGACAATACAGATTGGTCGGTTGAACAGATATTAACACCAAACTCTTTTGATGCTCTTATATTCTCCACTATAGTCTTTGTAGGACCTAAAGAGACAACTATCAATCCAGGATCATATGAAATATGATATGTCCATTCACATGCCATAATATTTTGACCTATAGACACGTTTGATGTTATCAATCCAATAGTAGTTGCAAATTTGTTAGATATTGGATCATTCCATTGTAATTTCAAATAAAAGAAAAGATTAGAAGAGTGATAAAAATTTATCAAGTTATTCATTGCTAATCTGATCGCTCTAAAAATCTGCAAACACCATAATCAGTTTTATGTTGTCATTTTGATATCTAGAACTAGTGTCTCTTTAGACTAGATATTTGTAATATTCCAAAATTATCTGCCTATTTTTTAAATTTGTTATATTTTCAAGATATGATAAAACAGTATCTATTTTCTGAGGCATCCAGATCTCAGTCATTGTTATATTCTTTTGTAAAACAAGTATGAGAACCCAGATACTATACGTGCTCGCATGGCTTCGAATTTCCATTATAATAGGATTCGGTTAACTATCTAAAATATTTTATGTATTATTATAACTAATTTGTTACATATACTATTTTTTTTTACATATACGGTTTTCTTAACTGATGATTTTTAGAAACATATTTTTCACTTTTCTATGAACATCTTTCTTTATTTTTCCAATGTTCCTTCTAACCAATGTTTTCTCTATGCTGACGATTTTATCCACCTTGGCTAAACTATCTGCTATCAGGTTTCCAGCCTCTAATTCTTGATTTGTTATCTTTATTGTATATCCTCTGGTTCTGAGATTTGAAGTCATAGGGATTGCAATAAAATCTTTGAATTTTTTATTATATTCGTCATTTGACATCACTATAACAGGTCTAAGTTTGGAATCCTTCAAATTAGAAAATGGAAAAGATATCAATACAATATCTCTTTGAGATACCACTTCTCAATCACATCAATTTAATTTATGGCTGATTCAGATATTGATTCCAGATATCATCTGATTTATTGTTCCATAATTTTTTTAGTGAACGTTCTGATAAATCTTTTATGTCTTCAAATTCCGCTTCTAACTTATCTATTATTTCATCAGGTATTTCTAAAACTATCTTTTTACCTTTTTGTATTAGAAGAAGTTTATCACCCTTCTTTATGCCCGTAATTTTCTGGATATCTGCTGGTATTGCTATTTGACCCTTTTGAGAAACTGTAACAGTCGTAAATTGTAATTCGTTTTCCATACTACCTATAAAGTAAGAAGTTTCTTACTAATAATGGTTGTTAGTAGCAAAAAACACAGCCAGGAAGAAACTTAGATGGTTTAAATAAACTTATTCAAAGGTGCAAACGTAGGGCTTCGAATTTCCATTATGTATGGGTTCGAGTAATCGGAATATAGCTGTTCCTTCTGATATTGAACTTCAAAAATATTCCTATAGACTAATATATAATATGACAAAGTACTATAACTGTTATTACAATTATTCTTTCACTATGTTTTGTTACCTAACTCATGATTATCAACACATTTAGCTAACCATTTCCAGTCATAATATGGAGTGAACCAGAAGAGGTACAATGAGTTTGATTAGGAGAGGACAGATACTACTTGATTTTGACGTTATTGATAACTGGGATGTTGAGTTAGAAGAGATGAACAAAAAACAAGGAGAAAAGGTAGAAAATTTGTCTATCCAGGTTCGTTTATTTATCAGATTGCTTGGATACATACGGATATACTTTCACCTTCCTTCCCTACAGACAGACAGAAGGTGTAGTTAAAGAAGAATATACTGCTGCTGCTTTGTTGCATAACTATGATTTTCGTCGATTTTGATTAAAATAAAGAATAT
>CAZHFI010000095.1:0-5277 GCA_964531845.1 uncultured Nitrososphaeraceae archaeon | reverse complement strand
ATTCCTTTTGCCATGAATAAGGATTTTTAAAATATTATTTAAGGATTTTGTTGACAATAAAACAATTACAAAGATTTAACTGTTTCAGATCTAGTATGTTCATACATAATTTGATTTTAATATTAATAATAATGTAATAAGATACGTCACCAATATACAATAACATTATATTACTTTTGTATAAATTAATTTTATATAGAATTGTGTTGTTATTCATTTTAATCCATAAACTTTCACTTTTTATTCCTGATTTTACTTTGTTGCATAACTAAAAATTCGGTAATATAATATACTTTATTACAGTAACAAATTGCTATTATGGTTTACAAATCCTGCGAGGGTTCAATTTTCTAATTAAAATCTATTAAACTGTATTTGTGTGACCAAACATCTGATTTTAGCAAGCATATGAAATTTGTGATGGCATTAAATTATACTTTTGTTAACATAATAAAAAAAATAAGATCACTTGTATTTTGATATCAAAAAATATTGATTTTACAATAAAATCAACAGTAGTTGAATAAAGAGGGATATTAATAAAATAACTAACACAACTTTACGATTTTAGATATTATTAACAGATTGTATTACAATATTTTATCTATTTTATCTCTAAAATTATTGAAAATATTCTATCTTCCACACAAAAAAATAGAAAATGGCTTTTGCATTATAAAATTAGTAGTTACTTTAAATAATTTTTTATATTTCTTACTATTTTAAATTAAAATGATAAATTGTAAGATAATACCCATAAATGCATCTTTTCAAAATAATATTTATAAAATAAAATACATCCCGTTTTCAATTTCAACAATAAAATTGTTGGCCCGCAATCTAGAAAATGAGGAGGTAGATATTCTGATAAAACCCATTAATTTTCAAAAAAATGATGATTTTTGTGGTGGATTTGATGATGAAAATACAGGATTAAAGATTATTTGGGGAGGTGGGTTAGAAGAAGGTGTATCAACAAAAATCAAAGCAAAAGAGATGAAATATTTATTCTTTTTTGTTTACACCTCTAAGGAATTATTATCAAACTACAATCTTACACTAAAAATTATCAAGTCAATCCAGAATGTCAGAAAACCCGGTGTAATAGAAGAGATTTTAATTAAATTGGATCCCATAGAACATATCCATGATCTTAACAGCATTGTTCATACAAAAATACAATCCTTTTCAAATAAGAGAAAAATAACTTTTAATGGAAATCTTCTCTGTAGTTATTCCCCAAGATGGTATCCGGAATTTCAGCAGGTTTCTCCTAATGTAAAAACATATTATATCAACGAATCACATATTTCAGATTTTTCCTTAGAAACGTTGGTAAAATCTGAACAAATTGATAAAGACAAGGTAACTTTGTATTTTAAAGAGAGGAAAATAGCAGATATTGAGGGAGATATGAAAGGAGCTAGTTTTCAAACGGATCTATATTGGTTTAATAATTTTATTATAATTAGGATATGGTTTCTATGGATAAGTAAAAGACACTTTCAAGATGGAAGAGTCCTGACGCCATTAAGAGACTGGAAAGAAAAAGGTCTGTTTGATTTTAATCCTGAATTACCGGACATTGAAAGATTTGATATTATTGTTTCTCCACAGGATGGAAGAATTTTAGCAATATGTACTGATTTTCATTGGCAAGAATTGTGGTACAAAATGAAAAATAATCTACCTATGAAAGGAATCATAGCAAAATTTGTTCATCCAATAGGTGAATCACTCTCACGACTTTTAAATCGCGAACTTGTAAGCAATAGATATGAGAACATCCTTAAAGAATTAAGAAAGATATCACTTGAAAGTTCTAAAGTGGTCAAACAAGAAATGATTTATTCAACTGGAGAAGAAATCGAAAGAATGATGCAAATAAATAAGAATATGACAGTAAAAAAAGGAACTAATATTTTTAGAAGTCATGTACCCTATGTAAGAAATGCAGATATCTTATCAAATATGATTTCCGCCATAGTTGATAAATATTAATTCAAAATCTGGATAATTAGGTTTTCAAACAACAAGTAAAAATATATATTAAAAATATATTTCTCGTTGTGATAACTTGATTAAGAATTAATACATATAATAAAGTCGAAAATGCAGTGTGATATTGAGAGATTCATAGATATTTTGAATTTTTTAATATTAAAATTCCTCGTTATTACCTTTCAATTTGTACATAATTTTTTTATACCATCTCTGGTCTCAGTCCTCTTTATATTTACTGCTAGTATATGAAAGTAAAAGAGTGCAAAAGATCTACTAAGAAAATACAGTTTTAAATAAAAAAATTGAAATATATACAATCATTTAAGATATGAATTTTTTAGGTTGTAAAATATTGGAAGTTTGCAATATGATTCAAAGTTAACTTTCCATACTTCACAATGACGAGCTTATGAACACATCCTGTCTAAAGTAATCATTGCAATACTTCCTCGAGTTGTTTTTACTGTATCAGAGTTTGTAGATTTGTTTAGACTTCACCTAACTTCGACTTAAAGTCGTTATTTCAAATCCCAAATTATTTTAAATATTCCCGTAAGAAAAATGTAATACAATTTTATATTGAATTCATGCTCGTTTTTGATGCGTGAATATCATCACTAGATTTTGACCAAACTTTTATCTAGATTTGACGCCAAAAAATTTAACGATTGACTACAATCTAACCCTATTTTTGACTCTATTTAATTGCGATATGACCGATTCTTGACAAGAATTATCAAACAACCAAAGACTTTATTATTAACATTTTACTACTAAAGGTATGAGTTAATGCGAATACCAAGTGGAATAGGCCGAAAGGTTATTGAAGACTGGTTAAATGGATTGTCTAGAGATGAAATTGCCCAAAAGAATGGGCTGAGTTCTGGTACCATAAGCAACATCGTCAGTCAGGAAAGTGAGGCTAATGAACTGGGATTGGAGTTTATCAGACCAATTTCAAAGTTATTAAAACGTGAAGATATAAAGTTTAATGAATTAATTGGAGCAATCAGGATACTAAATAGACTTAAGGAAATGAAGATGACTGGTGAACGAGCAGAAAAATACTTGGAGTCAATGGATGAATATTGTTTTAGGGAACAGATCGAACCTGAAAAATTTATTGAATCAATAGCATTTCTGGCGAATTTGCCAGATGAAAACCGTAATGTTCAACTACTAGCCCAAAATGTCAAAATGAACTTACAAAAAATTACATCACAAAACACAATATTGAATGAGTTGAATCATAAAAGTGATAATCTAAAAAAAACGCTAGGGAAATTAAAAGAAGAAGAACGATTCCTATTGTCAAATTTAAGCGACTATAAAAAGATCAAGGAGGTGATAGACCATGCTAAATGGATAGGAGTATCCCCATATGTATGGTTATCTATAGTGATATATTCAGAAAGAGAGAGATCTTTGGAACGATGAAGAAAAACACGTCAGTAGTTTAAGGTATACCCTTATCAATTATTATCCCTCAATTTTCCTATAATAAATCGTTTCATATTTAAACATAGAAAGATATGAAATTCAATTGTGCTTGATTTGCACACAATTTCGGTCATATGTATATATTATAGTCATCAAAATATTGTCATTTCTCTGAATTTTTCCCAGATTCACTGTTTTTAAAAAAATTTTCCAGAATATGTTTATAGTCTTATTTCATTATAGGAATATGGATAGGTTCGCCTCTAAATACATCATAGTAGAGGGATAATTTCCATTAACTAACCGTCAATTCGATGAATTGGTCTGTGTATAATATTTTTCTAGGCTATAGTTTTTATCTGAAATTCTCAAGATATAATGATTCAGTGGTCAGGTTTATTGCAAACCACAAATAATGATATTTTCATTATATCTTTTTTTGTATCATAAATCTTCCCTGATAAATGTATGGCATAGGTTAAGTTTGTTGAACTTTTAACAAATACCTCTTTGTCAAGTTCAATACTGTTATGTTAACGCAATTACTTCTTTTTCTCCTATTTCAAAATACAAAGAATGTTTTATTGATATTATGTTAGCTAATACAATCAATCCCAAAAACATATATAGAAAAAATACGTTACTGCTGTTTCAATAGTAAATGATGTTCTAGTTCTAACAAATCTTGAAACCATAAATTAGAAGGATATTTGAATCTATATGTCTTTCATTAATTATCAGAGATATTTTGTTCTTTCAAAGATAGTAGATTAAAAGTTGGATGAATGTATATTCCATTATGATAACAATATGATATTTTAAAAATTCATTTATCAGATAGAAAATATAATCCATAGTATGTTATTATGTATTTATTGATTATCGTTTTAACGAAATCACAAAAAAGTTAGTTAAGGAATGACTGTCTTTTATTTTAAGAAAATTTTTGTACCTCATCGACATGATAGGTTAGTTTTATCTCATCCTCGTCATTTGAACAACTGGCATGTTGAAGCAGAGTGCCATCTTCGACTGAAGATTTTATTCCAAAATTATCTGCTGCAGTTAGATCCACTTTGAGGTCACAAAGTTTTGTATTTGGATTTATTAGTGACCATCCAACTCCCAAACAGCGCAATTCTCCAGCATGGTCATACAATTCTTTAGAATCCCCACATCCAAAATAATTATCAATACTATTTTCTTCATAGCCGGTGGTACGGATTTTTAGTGAACTATCATCCTTTATGAGTACTGGTGGAAATTTGATATTAAGGTCTATTTTTTGTCCATCACAAGAGCTCAATAGCGGCGAGTCAACACCATATCCAGATAGAATCCGGTAATTGCCATTTACTGCTGCAAACATTACACGGGTATCAGGAGAGATACATTCATTATTAGTAGAGGGAGATGAAGGTAACGACGATGAGGATGAAGGTATTTCTCCATCTTTATGGGTACATCCAATACATTTGATGACCTCAATACTGTCAAATGTAACTTGCACTTCCCGGTATATCTGTCCCAGCTTTCCCTCATCCCATCCTGCAACAACGATGGCTGCATAACTGTTATTTTCAGAAGATGATATGGTCGAATATGGTATACTAACATGTAGTTTTGAACATTCAGTAGTAGTTTTAGTGGAAATATGACAAGAACTTTGACCATCACTATCCAAAACAGAGGTCAATACAGGCAACAACAGACCACTGTCTGGAAATAGTATCTGAGTTTTCAGCACCGAATTAACCGATGGTTTGGGTGGAACGTCCACATCAAAGGCATAATTTCCATTTTCACCACCTACATTTGTGTTATAATATCCAC
>CAZHFI010000094.1:0-5291 GCA_964531845.1 uncultured Nitrososphaeraceae archaeon | reverse complement strand
AAATTTTATTCCATATTGTCGATTTTCATAGTTGTGCAACAAAGCAGTGAAATATAAAAATAATAACTAATATTCCAAATTGATGGTATTAATTGAAATATTATTTTCATACTAGGTACGTAGTTACAAAAAATTTTCTACCATACTATAATTTCAAAATCTTTTATGCATGATGTACATTCACCTCATCTTAAATTCGATATTTTTTTAAAAACCGTTAGAAATACTCATTTTAGTTAATTTTCACTCATTTTTTTAATCTGCCTTTAAAAAAAATAATTCAGATTAACAAAATAATAATTATCAACTAGAAAATCTGGATGTATTTTTGACAGAATTTTCATTTTTCATTTCATGAACATCTTTTAACATGAATTGCTTTTACTCCTGATTTTACTTACAAAAATCATTACCTGCAGATTTTCAAACCATTAAAAATATGGAATCTTTGCATATTAGGACATGTTATCTGCACATTAATAAATTAAGGGGGTCAGACTTTGGTATTTTAAATCATAAATCATACAGCCACCACATCATCACTCCCCGCATATCCGTATTGTCTGCTCTATTAGATAACGCCGATTTTCTCTATTAAATCCTCAGATATCTTTTTTATTTTCTCATCAACATGCACTATCACAAGACCCTCTAATGGCTGACCATAAAAAACAACCGTACCTATTGACGAGAAACAAAAAATCGGAAGGGCCAGTAAATCTTCTTCACCATCTACAATTATTTGAGCGATCATCTTTTTATCGATAACATCCTTGATGGTTTCAACAGCATTTTTTGAAATGGACCCAGGCGTATTTACACAATAAACTTCAGCTAGTTTCAGACCGTCTTCAAAATCTTTATCTGATAGACTGTCTGTTCTATTTTGGATATCCTCATCTTTTTTCAAAAGGCTTATTTTTTCTGATATTTTTAATATGCTCGTCGTCATTCGCCTTTCTTTTCCATCCACAATGGCAATATCAGGTATTATGTTAAAAGACAATAATTTGTTTGTAGTAGTATCTCCAACAGACACGATAAATTTATTTGATTTTGAAATATGATATTCAATAATCTCTTTTGTTATCTGATGGTCGGGGATCAACAGTCCAAAGGGTTTCTTTAAAATATCAAGAATTTCCTGTGTAAGTGTCATTAAATGAAATCAGATCACATTTTTTGATTCAGTAGTTTGAACTTTTACTTCAGCCTCTGGATTGGAACCAGATTGAATTGTCTTATCATTCTCTGAATCTGAATTTTCGGATTCTTCGCTCTGCTTGAGTTCTGCGGCAATAACACTTACTCTTCCGGCAACATTTTTTGCAATCTTCATAATTGCACTGGATTGCAAAGATTCAGGTTGAGAGATAGTAATTGGTTTACCTATATCACTTCCCTCCATAATCTGTGTATGCAATGGGATTTCTCCAAGAAATGGTACGTTATATTGCTGGCTTATTTTCTGTCCGCCTCCCTTTCCAAAGATATGAATTTGACTATTACAATCAGGGCATTGAAGATAGCTCATATTTTCTACAACACCGATGATTGGAACATTTAGTTTATTGAACATACCAATAGCCTTTACTGCGACATTCATTGCAACTTCTTGTGGTGTTGTGACCACCAAAATTCCCGTTACTGGGATAGTCTGAGCAACTGTTAATGGTGCATCTCCAGTTCCCGGAGGCAAGTCTATAATTAAATAGTCCAATTCTCCCCAATTAACATCGGTCAAGAATTGTTTGATTATTCCTGAAATTATGGGTCCTCTATAAATCCCAGCCTGTTGTGATTGTTCATAGAAAAAACCCATTGAAATAATTTTAACTCCTTCAGATAGAGGCGGCTGAATCTTATTATCTACAACCTGGGGTGAATCTTTTAGACCAAACATAAGCGGAACACTTGGTCCATAAATATCTGCATCAAGTAATCCAACCTTGGCTCCTGTTTTAGAAAGTGCTATGGCCAAATTAACTGCTACGGTAGTCTTTCCAACACCGCCCTTTCCACTTGCTACTGCAATTATATTTTTAACACCCGGAAGAAGCTCATCTAAGGAGATGGACCGTCCTTCCATTACTCTTGCTGTTACTTTTAAATCAAGGTCTGAAACTCCGATACTGGAAATAGCGTTTCTTACATCCTGTTCTATTTCACTATTAAAAGGACATGCCGGAGTTGTAAGTTCTAATGTAAAAGTCACTTTATTATCATTAATCGATAAATCTTTAATCATCCCCATAGAAACTATATCTTTGTGAAGTTCTGGGTCTACTACTTTTTTTAGAGAAGACATTACTTGATCTACAGTTACCATTATTCTAAATATAAAAAATCAAAATAACTTTATTTAAATCATGCTCGGCAATTTTTTTAAAAATAGCAGTATATATTTTATTTCTAAGTTGTACAGGTATTAAAATCAACAATATGGCGCAAATTCTGACAGGAACAGATTATTAAAAGTAGTTCCATCTCTATACCACAGCTAAATTTTTTTAATATAAACAACGAAAAACATAGTAACACAATACTCTATCCTATCAAAAGATGATATACAATATATCTTTGAAACAAGTAAATTATCATATAAAACATAATTTATCTTAGATTCTTGAAAAGAATAATTATTAAATCTGCATATATAATCTATCGACATAAAAAACAATCAAAAATTATATACCGTATCTAGTATAATTACAAAATTTATAATCAAAAAGTTCATAAATTGATTGGTTTATAGCTAAGCCATCTAAAATGTTTTCTATTGCAACAATGACAGATGTGGTACGTATTCCACCAAATCGACTAACAAATTCGCTAATAAATACCACAATAGAAATACTTAAAGAAAAATATGAAAGCATGATAAGCTCTGAGTTGGGATATGTAATCACTATCATAAATGCAACGGTAAATCCTGTTGGAAAATTGGTATCAGGAGATGGTGCTACATATCACAAGGTAACCTTTGATGCTTTAACTTTTTATCCAAAGATACAGGAAATTGTTGAGGGAGAAGTAATTGAAATTACCGATTTTGGCGCATTTATAAGAATAGGACCAACAGATGCACTTCTACATCTTTCTCAAATTACTGATGATTATTTGAAAAGCGATATAAAACAAGGAATGATAATTGCCAATCAATCTACTAAAACATTGAAAATCGGATCAAAACTGAGAGCGAGAATAACTGCAGTAAGTTTGGGAAAAGGAGCAGCTATGGGCAAGATTGGTATTACCTGTAGACAACCGTTTTTAGGTGCATATGAATGGATTGAATCCGAAGTAAAAAAGGCCAAACAACCGCCACCTACCAAAGAAAGTGAGAAAGATAAGAAAAGAGGACACCAATAAAAATGGCGAGAGAATATGCCTGTAAAAAATGCAAGGCAATAACAATAGGAAAAATTTGTCCAATTTGCAAATCGACGGAGCTTTCATCCAATTGGTCTGGAATTATTCTAATTTTTGATGCGGACAAGTCATTAATTGCAACAACGTTGGATATCAAAAAGGCCCATAAATACGCGTTAAAAGTTGCCTAATGGAAAAATTACACGATTTTTTGGAATTAAGGAAAAAATTATACAGTTTTTTAGAAGAAGATATCGGAACAGGTGATATTACTAGCAACAGCATTATTCCAGAGAAACACAAATCTAAAGCCGAGATTATATGCAAACCAAGGGAACCATTCGCGATCTTGTGTGGGATTGATGAAATAATTATGGTATTTGATATATGCAATTGTAAAACAATAAAAATCGTTGAAGATGGAGCAAAAATTACAAATAAAATAAGGGTCTTAGAAATAGAAGGAAGAACCCGAGACATACTAAAGGCTGAAAGAACAGCACTCAATTTGATTATGAGAATGAGCGGAATTGCAACTGAAACTAGAAAATATGTAGACCGTGTGTCAAAGTTTTCAGGTGTGAGGATATCAGCTACAAGAAAAACAGTTCCTGGGTTGAGAATCCTAGACAAAAAAGCGGTAATTGTTGGTGGAGGGATTCCGCACAGAATGAGATTAGATGAAATGGTACTTATAAAAGATAACCATCTTAGAGTAACTAAATCAGTGAAGGCATCTATAATCAATGCACGAAAAAAATCGGGAACATCAATTAAGATAGAATGTGAAGTAACAAATATGGAAGAAGCCATCGAGGCTATAAAATCTGGAGCAGATTTTGTAATGCTAGATAATTTTTCCCCGACGGAGGCGCAAAGAACGATTAAAAAAATAATCCAATTGGGTATTAGAAACAACAGTAAAATCGAACTTTCCGGAGGGGTAACGTTGGAAAACTTGGAAAATTATGCCAAAGCAAGGCCTGATATAATTTCAGTTGGAGAAATTACTCATTCACCAAAATCTATAGATTTCAGTCTGGAGATAGTTTAGGTTTAGAATCTTGTTATTTTTATTTTAATATATATTCTTACTCTATTTAATTACTGGGATAGTAAAATTATTTACAAATTCAAGATATATTTTGAAGCTAGTTTGATGTCTTCAGATCTGACCGTCCTTCTTCCTGCATGTGAACTTAATTCGACCGCATACTTGGCAATCTTTACCCCCAATTCTTCTAAAGTCCTACGTAGTTCATCGGCAGCATCATCCCCAATTCTTTCCGCTCCTGATTTTTTTATAATTCTATACATGGCAGCTATTCCAATTTCAGGATTATTCGACATTTGTTCTATTAAAAAATGTAAATACTGGTATATATTCTAAAATATCGTAAATTGACCTGTTAGCATTTTTGATAATCCTTATAATGTTAATAGGTGGATAATACCACTTTAATAAATATGGAAAAGGGTTTCTCATTTGAAAGATATATGGTTTATCTCGATAACGGTTCAAAAAATTTATTTTCACCAAAAGAAGCTTGGACAATTTTATCTAATGCTAGAAAATTATTTCCTAATGATCAAAAAATAATTATTCGGGATCTAAGAATTGCAAGAAATTTTCTAGAATTTGATGTAAGCATACAGGAACAAACTGATGTCATATCTATCTTAGAACGTTTGAAAAGCATATCTCCGCTTAAAGAATTCATAAAAGTCGAAGAACAATCAGATTATGACAAAGAGAATTTGATAGACAAAGCTATAATTCTTTTTAATCAAGAAAAATATTGGTGGTCACATGAAAAATTAGAAAATGTGTGGAAACATTCTGAAAACGAAGAAAAAAAATTGTTAAATGGGATAATTTTGATTTCAGCAGCTTTTGTGCATTTTCAAAAAGATGAAAT
>CAZHFI010000093.1:0-5444 GCA_964531845.1 uncultured Nitrososphaeraceae archaeon | reverse complement strand
GATATTTATTTGAATTTGTACAGATATTTAGAGAAATAAAAAGCAAATATTTTTCGGAAAACTTTTCGCAATATATTGTGTAAGTTGGTTTCCTAGTAAGATTAGTATCAATCAATCAAAAAACAATAGTAGATTTGTATCAATAAAGTAAAATGACAAGAAAATTCACTGTGATTGTAACTATGACATGAATTGAAAAGCTCTTAAAGATTTAATTACAAAACTTCAGAAAATATTAATTAAAAATTCTAAAATACATTTGTTTAAATACCTAAAAAACATTTAATAAATAGGTAAAAAATTATTGTCACTTGAAGATTCATTTAGAGAAAATTACAAAATTCAACTAAGATTGAAAAAGCAAAACGCTCTTGTTGATGAATTAAATGAAGAGCTTGTCCGTGTAAGACAGCAGAGCATGAAAACTCCAGGTCGTAGAGGCGAGGAGATAAAGTTTGAAGAGATATTTAAGGAAATGGACAGAAGGCGTGAAACAATAGAACATCAGCTAAAAATATAATCATTTCTTTTGCAATTATTGTTCAATTATTCAAAAATCTCAGTTATGGATTTATCAATTTTTTCAGAGCTTGTCAACTCGTATGAGCTGTGTAATATGCAGTTTCATAGTAGATTTAATCTAGTCAAATATAAAATAAATTGAAATTAAAGTAATCTCAAGATAATTATTTTGTATTTTCATTGATTATTTACATCGCAGTGAAATCCTCTATTTATCATATTGATTAAAAATATTTTTTTCATGGAAAAATAGATTGTAGAAAATATAAAAAAACTGTACTAAATTTTTGTGCAGACCTTCAGAAAATCCTAGACCAGGAAAGTAGAAATTATAAAAAATATCAAAATGTTCAAAGGGAATCTTAAAGAATATGCTATAATATAAATCCTAGAATTAATGACGGTGAGATGATTTCATTTTTTGAACAAATAAAAAAGATAAAAATTTTTCAAATTTAATTAAAATAGAAGGATAGAAATTGAGTATTAATGAGATGGAGTTTCATTTTAATAAATGTATATGGTAATTTTTTAATTCTTGTTTTTATATAATTCAGGAATAAAATCCTGATCATATAACGCGTCTTTTTATAAGTGTTACAATTTGCATTCTCTTAACTAGGAGATATATTTATTAGAAAATGAACTTCGCCTGACCAAGAATGGGTTTATTATTATGTATCAAACGTTGGTAATAGCGCATCGATTAGGTCCAAGCTCAAGTTCTGCAATTTTTGGTATATCAATTGTTTCAGATGTTTTATTCATCATGATAATTTTTTCATAATTCATTGGCTTTGGTAAATCTATGGAAGCAATCCTTTCGACAAATTCATTTTTGTCCAAACTAAGAAAAGGATAATCCTTAATTTTGCTTATATTGGTATTCACAGAAGTGGTTAAATATTTATCGTTGCTGTAATGTCCAGGTAACACAACTAGGTCATCTGGAAGTTGTATTAACATATGTAAGGTATCGTAAAGGTCGCTTGAAAATTCTCGTGCTTTATCACGCAAATCCGGCCTTCCTATCCCCTCTGCAAACAATGTATCACCAGAAATAAGATATTTTTCATCAACAAGGTAGGATAGACTTCCAGGAGTATGTCCAGGAGTATGCATCACTTGAATTTTAGATTCGCCAAATTGTATTGTGTCATTATTATTTAATTTGTGAAAAGAAAAATCATAATTCTCTTTTTCGCTTAGCATAAGTTGAGCATTAGTAGTTTTTGCAAGTTCTCTTGCTGCTGAAACATGATCTGCATGAAGGTGTGTGTCTAGTACCGCAGAGACTTTCAAGTTTCTGTCGTCGGCAATTTTAGTAAATTCGTCAATAGGATATACAGGATCGATTACTACAGATTCATCTTTAGATGACAATATATAGGAAATACAACCTTTGCCTATTTTTTTAACTTGAATTATGTTTAATCCGTTGTGAAATATTTCCTCAAAGGTTAAGAGTTGTCCCCATGCCGTCAGGCCACCTATCAATCTTTTTGCATTAATTCCATTTCTGGTCAAAGCAAATACTCCTACCATCGCCATATTTCCCCTTGGACAAATGGTAACAACCTGTTTGTCCTTTGGAAGTTTATCTACAACTTCTAAATTGAAAAGATCTACCAGAGGAATATTTATACTTCCTGGGATTTTAAAATTTGAAAAATCCTCTTTTTGTCTTACATCAACCAATAAAACATCTTTTTTGTGTAAAATATCGTTCCACAAATCAAGTGGAGAAATTGAATGTTCAAAGCTTGTGGATTCTAACTCGCCATTCCAATTGCTTATTCCGCCTTCTAGAAAAAATGCCTTAAATCCGTAAGAATTCATCATTTTGGTTGTGGGTTTAGAAATGGAACCATCCTGACAAACCAGCACTATTTTTCCAATTTTAGGTATCCTTGGTATTATGTTCTCTTTTGCATTTGCGTCGCATACTACATTTACAGAACCACTGATATGTCCTTTTTCAAATTCTTCTTTGGTTCTGAGGTCAAAGAGCAAAAGAGATTCCTTTTTATCATTTATTAAATTCTTTAATTCCTCAGCACTAATAGATAATTTTTCTTGTTGAATATTCATGTTTGCATCAATATGATATGTAGTCATATTTATATGATAAAACAATTATTGGATGGATGAGATTTAAAAACCAAAGATTTTTTGTCTTTCCCTTTTAATGGTTTAAAATTAAAAACCTAATTGAATTTTGAATGTGTTGATAACTATCTAATTTAAGGTAATTAAATAGTAAAGTTAACAAAAGCCCACCAGAATATATGAAAATATGGGTACACTAATAAAATTATTATTCCTGTCTGTCATGGTAATTCTTGTAGGAACTTTTCTAATGTATTTAGTAGAAGGAGATGAACCTAATTCTGAAATTGACAGTTTGGAAGATGCATTGTGGTGGTGTATAGCAACAGTAACAACGGTAGGTTATGGGGATATTGTTCCTGTTTCTAAAATTGGAAGAATAGTTGCTATGGCATATATGGGATTCGGAATCTCTATGATTGCTATTTTAATGTCAACAATCACAAATAATTTCTATAGAAAGAGGATAGAAAGTGTCGATAGAAGAAAAGAGAGAGAAGAAAGGGAATATTTTAGAAAAGAAGTTATCAATAGATTAGATGAATTGGAAAAAAACAACAGAGATACTTTGATTTGCTTGATCAAAAAAAAGAATTTGGAAAATCCGTGGAATAATAAGATTAAAGATCATTGCTTTTGGTTTGAATTATATTTGTTAATTTGCAAGTATGATTCAACAATGTTCGAATTTTTCTTATACTATCACCTTTTTTGGTCCATAAAAAAATTAAAAATTTTATTTAATGCTAAAAGTCGAGTTAAAAGATGTATTGATTAAAATTTCTTTTATAGGAATGTATCCTTGGCAATTCATCCTATTGTTTAAATTACAAAATAACAAACCAAAACACAGGATTTATTAAATTAATTAATTCCAATAGATTTTACTGGAATGGTTTGTTTGTTTTAATTATTTACGACGAAATGTCATTATTAAACTATGGTAATAGGTTTTGTATCCACAAATAGAGGACAATGATAAATAATTGTTTTATTAGTCTGATTGTTAAGATTATTTCTTTACTTTTAGTACATTTAAATTTATAACTATTTATTTTGAAAGATTTCCATTATTCTATATTGTATTATTATTAATAGATAATACATAGTTAATAAGTATATTCACCCTAAGTAAAAAAATGTCAGAAATAAAAAAATTATCTGCAGTTGTTGCATACAGAGGATACGCTAGTGAGCAAAACCATGTACTGGTACGGTAGAAACTAACTGTGTGGATACAGTATCATACCTGCAAGAAATGAACAAGTGCCTGTCTGGAAGACTCATGGAAGATATAGAAAGAAGATGAAACGTAGATATAGTAAATTGCTGTACCATCAGAACAAAGAAGAGACAATCATATCAGTCATAAAAAGACTGTTTGGAGAACATATAACATCATAGTTGATAAGAATACAGAATAGAGAATTGATTTTCAGATGTATTGCGTATAAGGATCATAAAATAGAATGGTAAATCTGTTTGTCTTGTGGATGGTTTCTACAGAGCCGTGTTAAACAAATTTGTATAAATATATAAGATAATTCAGTTTACGTTATTTTTTTTAAAATATGCTATGATAATAATGCCTCAAGACAGATTAATAAAATCAAAGTTCAAAATTCTCATTATTCATTTTAGTAAAATTATATGAAATAGATTTCCAATCAACTAGTTTCTTCTTCCTCCAATCACTACCACTAAGCACAAGAAAAATAAGGATATTAGTCTAAAAAATTTCTATGCTATTTCCAATATTTTATATCTAAATTTTACCAACAATAAAATCTTGAGACATCAATCGATTTTAAAATTTGGAGATATGTAAAAACCTTCAACTTCATCATTTATTTCATATTCAATGACGATTTTCCATTCAGAATATGAGAATATGGAGGGAATATTAAAATAAACTCCATTTGATTTTTCATACGGTTGCAAAAATATCTTATTGAATGACTTGTTATCAATTCCAATTATTTTGCCGTTTTCTGTATCATGTGGAATCATATATATCTTTAGACTAAAAATATCGAAAGGCAGGTTACCTCCAATTTTGATCATACTAAATAGTTCATTTTTTGATAATATTAGACTTGTTAAATTGTCATTTAAATTACCATAATTGGTTACATGTTTAATCGAATCGTTATCATCGTTTTCAATTAATTCAAAATTTATAGGGACGTTGATTGTATAATTTCCAGAATAGAGAGTAAACATGCATGGGCTATTTGAAACAAGGTAATAAAATAGAGCACAGCTGTCTTTATTAGTGATATTTTGTTTTGCATCATCAAATGGAGAGGATTCCAGTAATTCCTGTGAGAACGCAAATAGAAACACTGAAAATGGTGTTATTAGAAGTAGTGCACACAATACAGAAAAACAATAATAAAAACTTAAATCCATCACATACATGTTAAAGAAATTAGAATAAAAACATTTGTTTGGTTCTAGATTAGTAAACTATTAGTATCAATACTGTTTTTTTAATTTCCTACTATATACAACATATTTTATTTTCAATGTAAACATAAAATTATTTTAAATAAATATAGAAAATTATTTTTTTATGTTTGGTCATGATAAAACCAGATAATGAACAATATCTTTTTTTTATTAAAGCATTATCTGTTTGCATACTCCTGTATGGTATTACTCTTTTACTCAACAATCAAGATCTTAAAATATCTCCAAATATAATTGCGCAAGAGAATGTGTACGCAGATGAGTCAATATTATAACTAAATCATACAGGATTATCAATTAATGATAAAAAGAGGCTCTGTTAACTTAAGATAATATTCTCA
>CAZHFI010000092.1:0-5496 GCA_964531845.1 uncultured Nitrososphaeraceae archaeon | reverse complement strand
ATACTCCAATGAAACCGATCCCAGCATTTCCTTTCGGTCCATCCAAGTTTCCCAAGGAATGTTACAAATAGTAGAATTAAGTCTATGAATCAGAAATAGAGGGATTTTCTTTAATAATTACAAATTTCACATATCATGTTCTAGTGCATAGGACTGTTATTTATTTATCTCCGGATTGTCAATTTATTCTGAACTTCATTAATTGGTCTCCTTACCACAAAAAATAAACAATTATTGAAGTCCAAGCATACAATATACCTTATGTCCATTACTGTCGTCTTCATTCATAGTCACACTACTATCGGAAGGACTAAATCTTGAGAAAGTGCATTGGAAAGATATTCGTTGATAAGTGACAGATTCTTTACTTCCCTCCTCTCCAGTACAAAGGTTTACGTCAACCTGTCGGTATGAAATTTCTGTAAAGTCGTAAGGTTTTGTAGGATGGGATGTAATCTCTAATTTAATGGAAGGATTATTGGGTTCATAGAATGTCTCAATATTAACGTCAACAGGAAAACTAGCAGATTCTTGACTACTTTTTGTCACATTATATTTAGTTATATCTCTATGCTCCTCAAATTTACAACTATCAGATTTTCCGTAATTATCTTCTATTTTATTTTTTACTTCTTTGATAAAGTTACCTGTTCCTGCTTTCGAAATGAAAGACGATTGGAAGTATGGTCGGAAGCTTATCAGGGGAAAAGCCAGATTTGCTGAAAATTTTTCTGTCACAGATGCAATCGAAGACGATTCCTTTCCGCTAGATATTGGCATTGTGCCATAATATCTCATAAAGAGTGTAGCATTCTTGTGATTAAGTCTAGGCGGAAAATCTTCTGCTGATTCTACCACTTCAGATAAACCAGAATTATAATTTTTAACTACAGGATTTCGTTGTAAATATGTCAAGAATTTTTCAATATCTTGTAATGTTGGTATGGATATGTTGGATGATATATGGGATGTTTGATTGAAAAATTGTTTCGTAGATGCTTCACTAACAGAAAATAGTGAAGTCTGATTTGATTTCCAAACATCAGTGAAATCTTCTGTGGCATTTTCCGTTTGTCCATAGATAGGTAATAATAATAACGATGTTAGGCCAAATATTGCAGCCGTAAAAAAGAAAAGCGCAATATAAAAGAAACATACACTCAATTCGATATCAAATCGCCTAGGAATCATTAAATTATTGGACATATAAAACATTGAATTATATCATGTTGTAAATATGTACTAAATTATAGACTTTTTTTTGTATAACGATAGTAATCATTAACCTCATTACTATAATTAAAATATTAATTTATCTCTTGGTAGGCTCTTTTTTGAACTGAATATAGATATTGTCTTTATACAAGCATTGCAGTTTAACTATCATATCAGGTAATGCCGTCTGAAAATAACGATGGTGTTAATACTCACTAATCAAAGATTCGATAAATTTTCTTGCAACTCACATTTCTGAGAGCAGAAATATGAATTCCCAGGAGAATGATGTACTTGCTAATTCTGTAGATGGCAACCCCTAAAAAATAATGTTTCCATCCAATCTGAATTACTGTTTCGTCAATTATAAATGCAGATACTCTCTTTCGTTTGTATACTTGGTCTGACCCAAAACGTTGTACCCAATTCCAGACAGACACGTAACTTCTTTTTCCATCTACAAAGATAGACAGTGCTTTACTGGTATTTCTTAAACTGAGACCAAGAAAATACAAATACAGTGAATACATTACTATTATTGTGGATGTTCTATTTCGTTCAAATGTAATAACCATACATTAGAAATAGGATATCCGCAGCTATAGATCTTTCGCTAAATTAACAGAGCCAAAATAAATAATATTGAAAATATAAATTAAATAATATGTCCTAACTCGCAAATTTTAAACTATTAAAATAAAAAAATTAAAATGGGAAATTCCATTTTGAAGGTGTCCATTGCCAATTATATTGATTATGCATTTGATCAATTGGTCCATTGTATATCACATTTTGATTCCATATTAGTCCCTGCCAAAATGTATCGGCGCCCCTACATTTCTCTAGAAGATTTAGATCATCAGCTTTAATACGAATTGGAGATGCCGGAATAAAAAATGTCTCGCCTTCGTTGAAATTAAAAATATCATTTAACGCATAAGATACATAGCCTGAAATGCTCACTATATTGTTTCCCATTCTACTTACCGTAAAAACACCTGATGAATCAATTTGAGCGCTCCCTATACTCGCGCCATAGTCGCTCAGATAGTTAGGTGTTTTTATTGCATAAGCCCACTTATCACTAAATGATTTTGTTTCACCAGATTTTAAAGATTTTGCAAATGAAAGTAAGGATTTACCACTGAATTTTTTTCCTGGATTGGTCTCATATAGCTGATGCAATCCTTGCACACCTTTTTTTATATCATCGGACTTACTAAGCCAGTCGTCATCTAGAGGCAAATCCATCCCTGATCCTGCCCTCCAATGCTGTAGTCTATAAGGAGCTTCTTCATATCCTAGATCTTTTTCATTTTCAATGATGTTTGAGACAATTTGGTTTACCTCACTTGCTCTCTTTTCTTCATCACTAGAACAACTTATTAGCAATTCAGAATTGGCAGGGATCTTATTCTTCAATGAATGTTCATCTAAAACATCCAATGAAAATTGCAATGGCATGATCTTTGGAAGTGAATTTTCACTTACATATGTGGCAGGAACTTTTTGTGGCACTTTAAATGTTATTATACTAGATATTGTAGATGGAAAATCAACACGAAATTTTGTATTATCCGTTTGTTTCCATAAGTAGTCTATTATTTTATCCTTATCGGGATCAAAACTTTCAATTCCATCTAATAATGCTAAAGATCCTACTGTTGCAATTTTACTAGGGGTTTGTTTTAAAACTGCTATCGGGGCTTTGTTTCCACAACTTTCTACATGTTGAGCATTTAATGAATTTTCTAAACATATTTTGATATCAACTTCAATTGTTGAACTAGATTTCTTACCATGATTATCCGAAACGGTAAGTTGAAATTGATAAGTCGTATCTTCATCAACATTCGGAGCAGTAAATTGTGTTACTGGTAGACTTCCAAGTGTTGCTCCCCCTGGACTTATTAATTCCCACAGATATGAAATAATTTGATCCTCTGGATCAGGATCATAACTTGCACTTCCATCCAAGGTAATTGTTTGACCAGGTGCAACAGGATTTGGTGATGCTGTAGGAACGGCAACAGGTGGAGTATTTGGTTTAACAGATACATTAATTATTGTCACTGTTACCCCTCCATGATTATCTGAAATCCCAAGTCTATAGGGAAATATTGTTTCCTCATCAACATTTGGTGCAGTTATCGTAACTATTGAAGATTGTCCAATTACAATATCTTCGGGAGAATACCATGCGTAACTGTCTATATAGTCTCCTTCATCCGGATCATAACTTGCACTTCCATCCAATGTAATTGTGTGACCTGACTTGACAGGATTTGGAGATGCATTGGGAACGGCAACAGGTGGAGTATTTGGTAAAACAAAAACTGAAACAGAAATACTGTTTGTAGCCTGATGAGTATCTTCAACTGTAAGTTGATAAGTTAATGTTGTTTCTTCTTTAACATCAGGTGCAGTAAGTCCCACTGTTGGAAACCTAGAACTACTGATAGTTCCACCATCAGGTATAATCTGATCCCATGTATAACTTACTATATGATCTCCTTCATCCGGATCATGACTGGCACTTCCATCCAATGTAAAAGGTTCTCCTGGTTTTACAGGATTTGGAATTGCAATAGCATCTGCAATTGGCGGTGTATTTTCTGGTCTGATGATAACATTAACTCCACCTTTGCCTATTACATTATGTGTATCATTTGCGTAAAGAAAATAAGTGTATGTAGTTTCCTCATCAACATTTGGTGCGGTAATTTCTACGGTTGGGGAAGTACCTACTATTCCACCAGGCGGTACTGCTTGCTCCCATTTGTATCCTGTTATAGAATCTCCTTCATCCGGATCATGACTGGCACTTCCATCCAATGTAAAAGGTTCTCCTGGTTTTACAGGATTTGGAATTGCAACTGAACTTACTATAGGAGGTCTATCACCCGGTGGAATTTTAAGATCCCATGTCAAGTCTTCATCATAAGAAACTAGTTCGTTGTAAAGAGGATCAATCTCTTCTTTAAAAAAATGATGAGTGTCCTTTGAAATTATGTTACCAAAATCATCTAAATTATAATCAATACCAGTAGATTCTTCAGCTAAAGTAGGCACATACATGTCTATTATCTTTTCAATTCTTGAACTACAAGATTCTCCTTCATCATTTCCTATACCTGTTGCTGTTACTACTATGCCCTGATCAACTTCCCCTGTACTCGTAAATCTAGGAAATATATAATTAAATGAGATCTTACCGTCATCAGGATCGTTAGAACTAATTGAAAATGAAGTATGTGCTGAAATATCAGGATCAGTTTCGTAATCTACATTATTCTGACAATCAAAAGTCCATACTCCGATCGGTACTATATTTGGTTTATCGTCATAATCATTTCCTACACCTAAATTTATAATATTGCCTATTATGCTTGATGTAGAAGAGTAAACGACTTTTTCTACATTACCATCTTTAGTTCTTATACCTGAATGAGTTGTTTCCTTTGACATATCCAATCTGCCCAGTGTCAATACATGACTTTGTGATTTAATCTCCTCTGTATGGCTTGTCTTTTCTGTTATATCTGAATTAATACCATCTGATTGAATGTGAAAATTATTACTTTTCTTTTTCGTCATTGTTTCTGTAGACTGTAACGTATTTTCGATAATCATTCTATCATTATCTTTTTTACCATTAAAGGAATTATCAAGTGAAATTATTGAGGGAGATGAATTTTCAAAAATTGGTTGTGCTTCAGAAGATTGAAAATATGTTATAAAGAAAAGAATTGTTAGAATTTTAATACAAATTAACTTTGAAGTAATGTACAATATATACTGGAATGAACTTTACTTTATATAGCTAATGATGTTTGTATCTCGATAAAATATTGTAACGATTTTTATAGTAAAAATTCTGAAAATTCTCAAATCTTCTCATATACATAATTTAATGATGAAAGTAGTTACTTTTGCTGATGCACCTGATTCACCTGACGCACTTTTAAGGTGTCAATCGGATTATTTTTCTTCAATATTTGGAATTTCGATAATACTTTTCTCATTTTCACGTTCATCTTTTTTGGTTTTCTTGCCATTTGATAGAAGATCATCTTCTGGAAATAGTCCTTGACCTTCTAGAGATGGATCAGGTGCGTCAGGTGGATCAGGTGAATCAGTCATGACCGGAGAATCTGAAATCTTTGACTGTATTCCAACATTAGTACCATAGATTTTTCCTGCCTTGACTATCATATCTATATCAAATATGAATACATTGCCACCTTCTTTGTGTTTTATCTCTGCTCCAAACTTGTCACT
>CAZHFI010000091.1:2366-5562 GCA_964531845.1 uncultured Nitrososphaeraceae archaeon | reverse complement strand
TCTACAACAGCGCTGACAAAGGTGTCTTTGCAGGAACAAACGGTACAGTAGGTTCATTTGACATTGGTAAATTTATCAATGACCAGCCAGATTTAATCTTGACCAACGGTATGGCACATAAATATGTTCCAGGAATCGGTGGCGTATCAAAGATCCCACTAAACCCAGATGCCAAAGTATTCATGGTAAAACCAGGTGAATTAACTCGCTGGTATGTTCTCTCTCCAGGTCCAAATAATGGTGTTGCATTCCACTTTATCTCAGGACAGATCTCTGTAAGAGATGGTCAAGCAGATGGTAACTTTGGAAACCAGTTGACCAAAGATGAAACATGGTGGATTCCTCCAGGTTCTGCATCAGTAGTTGAAATTACATTCCCCGAACCAGGATTGTATGTTGGTGTTGACCACAACATGAATCATGTAGTAAAGGGTGGTGCATTTGCCGTATTGGCAACTGAAAACTCAACTGCATGGGACCAGCCAACCGGTTCTGCAGTAGCTCCTAAAGGAAGTGAAAGCCCAGCATTTAAGATGCCATCAGTTGAAACAGCTGAGATGGCAATGGATTCTAACATGACCTCTGGTAACACCAATTCTACAAACAGTACAACTATGAATGCAGAAATGGATTCTAACATGACCTCTGGTAACACCAATTCTACAAACAGTACAACTATGAATGCAGAAATGGCAGCAAATAGCGTATCTATTGTTAGCGGTGCATCAAACCCATCAAACCCAGAAACATATAGCCCAGCATCTCTAAACACAACAGTTGGCTCAACAGTCACCTGGACAAACAATGACGCAACAATTCACACCGTAACTGCCGGAAGTCCAGATGTTACAAGTGAAGCCGCTCCAGCATTTGATTCTGGTATCTTGGCTGCAGGAAAAACATTTACTCACACATTTGATACCGCAGGAACATTTGACTACTATTGCACCTTGCATCCGTTCATGAAGGGCAAGGTAGTAGTATCCTAAACCTTTCTTTTTTTTTACTGGTATTCGTTTTTTTGTTTACTTTGTTTTGATATCTAAAAATAGATAATTTTCATTCATAAATACAATACAAATTTTTCTTATCAAACAAATTGACTATTACCATGTAAAATTCTAAAACCAAAATTTGATTATACCTTCAAAAAAAATTCCAATTATTATATTATAATATCAATTGTAATGTCCTTGATAGTATGTTTATTATATACTATTTTCTAAATAGGCTAATAGCCATTTATGGAAAATATTTGTGATCTGTTACTAACCAACTGTAATGCAGTGATCCCTAAAGTTGGAATTGTTAGAACAAATATCCTAATAGAAAATGGTAAAATTAAAAAACTGATGAAAAATCTAACCAATATCAGTGCAGATTTTACCGTTGATCTAGCGGAAAAGTTTGTTTTGCCAGGACTGGTTGACCCGCATGTTCATTATGGTGTATACACTCCAATCAATGAATCTGCTATAACAGAATCAAGGTCTGCAGCAATAGGAGGTATAACAACAATAATGCGAATGCTTAGAGTTGATGGAAAATTTAAAAACACATTACCAGAACAAATTCAATCAAGCAGTAAAAATCATTTGGTGGATTATACAATTCACGCATCAATTTTTGATAATCTTCATGTTGATGAGATGGATTATCTGTATGAAAATGGAATAAGTTCCTTTAAAATTTACATGAATTTAGGCTTGACATTAAATCGTATCCATATGGACCTGTCACCCAATGAATATCAAATTCGTGATGGCCAAGTAAACATGGATTATAAAACAGTTACATCTGTAATTAAAAAGGTAGCAGAGCGCGGTGGTATATTACTGGTACATGCAGAGGATATTGAAATATGTTCTAAGAATATCGAACAATTAAAAAAACTAGAAAAATATTCTCAAGAAAAAACAATTAGTGTACATGAATTAGACAGTATTGATAATAGCAATGACAACACTTACGAAAAGACCAAAAATGAAGATTTGAAAATATTAACAAATCAAGAAACCTTTAGGCCATTGGATGAAAAGACATTGGATGAAAATCCATTAAAACTTTGGTCTGATTGTAGACCTGCATATTCGGAAGCCCTATGTATCAAAAAAATTTCACAGACTGCACGGGATTTTGCAAGCAATATCTATTATGTCCATATTGGTTCAAGCGATGCACTAGAGGCCATAATAAAAGAACGAGAAAAAGGAGGATGCAGTCTTTATATCGAAACATGTCCTCAATATCTTACTCATGATTTTTCTTTTAACAACCTTAAAGGAAAGGTAGTACCGCCGCTAAGGTCAAAGCTTGATGTTCAAAGTATCTGGTATGCTCTTAGGAATGGAATAATTGATACCGTTGGAACTGACCATGTGGCAAATAGATTGGATCTAAAATTGGGTGGAAAGCATCATGATGACCTGCTTCAATCACTATCTGGGTTCCCAGGTATGGCAACCATGTTGCCTGTACTATTAAGTGAGGGAGTAAATAAAAAAAGAATTGATTTAGTTCAGGTTTCGGAATTATGCAGTTATAATGCTTCCCGAATATTTAATATGTACCCAAAGAAAGGAACTATTGCAGAAGGAACAGATGCAGATTTAACAGTTATCGATCTTGATTTAGAAAAACAAGTAACTCCTGAACTTTTACAATCTTATTCTGACTATACTATTTATGATGGATGGCGTCTTACGGGATGGCCTATCATGACAATAGTTAGGGGAAAAATTGTAATGGAAAACGGTATTGTAAACGAATCATTAGTTGGCCATGGACAATTCATAAAAAGAAAATCTAATTAGACTTAATTATCATTATCAAGCAGCAGATAGACCTAATATCATTTTAACTCAAAAACAAGTAAAGTACATTTTTATCACAAATTCATAAATAAAATTGATGATTAAATCATATATCGTTGATGTTTCTTATTTTCATTAATCTATTTTCCATACAAAGAGAATATTTTATGTGAATATGTTTCCATCTTTTAATTTGATACTTGTAACTTTCATGATCTTTCCGTTAGTCGATTTTTTTATATACATACATATTGCTATTGTCTAACATTCAGGACTTTTTAAATAAATTTAATAGTTTTTGTTGTATGTTTGATAACATATTTTATCTGTATAGTAATAGTAAAAAGTTCTCTCAATAGCAAGATATTAGTATCCTATAATAG
>CAZHFI010000091.1:0-2266 GCA_964531845.1 uncultured Nitrososphaeraceae archaeon | reverse complement strand
TTTTTTTTGGACATTATTGAAGATGTTATTTGTTTGGGTATATCTCCATAACTTGTAAAGTTATTGGAGTTCCCTTTTTGCTCAGATGAGTATGCAAATATCTATTATAATTTATAGTTGATAAATATATTGGTGTAATTTTTTCGATGTCGAAAAATTGATAATTTTTTATCTTTATGGCAACCTGCATTTTATATTTATAAAATTCAGATCTTACTGTTGATTTTTTAGTAAAATAAATTTTAAACTGTGTTATACTGAATTTGAACACGAGGATTATATACTAAAAGCACACTCTGCATTTATTGAATTCAAATACTGGTAACAGTGGGAGGGCAATGCTGTCTTTTTGGCTAATTTTATTGATCCTTACTCCGATATCATCAAATTCCATTAACGCAGTATATGATAACAAAAAAAATTCATCACTGTTACTTCCCGGCGTGTTTGAAAATTTTAATACTCAATCATTTAATAATTCTAGCCTAATTAATTTATACAACTCCCAACCTCATTCAAATACCCCACCTAAAATTACGGAGATAACTAACAATACAATCTTTGCTAACAACTATTTCACTTTACAGGGAAATGCAATTGAAGAACAAGTGGGAATACAATTATCATATTCATATGTTGACCTATATCTTTCAACTCCGACTGGTCTGATGCCTGTTGGAAAGGGCAATGTAACTTCACCATCTGTAGGCAAATGGGTTACAAATATGGTACTACCAGATGGGGATTACTCTTTTGTTTTACAGGGTGTTAGAAGCGATGGTTCAAAATCTTATTTCTCCGAACCATTTCATATTAAAATTGATTCAAAATATTCATCTTTGAACAAACCAACTATTAGGTTCATTGATGACGGTCATGAGAAAAATGATCAAAACAACTACAATAACATATTTTCAAATAATACTATCAATTTATCTGGATTTTCAAATTATACATTAGATGTTCCCAACCATAAATATTCTCATATCAAATTATATGAGTTGGCCAAAGACAGTCTTCCTGTTTTATTGGGATATGCAGTTCCCAACAATGATAAGATGGGAAACTGGACTATTAATGGTATTTCACTGTCGGAAGGATATCACGATCTTTCTGTAATAGGATTTCAAGGCGATGATGACTGTTTAGATGAATGTATTGTGTCTCCATTCTCAGATATTATTCATATTTTAATTGATTCTTCTGCTCCAATCATTAGAGGTCCGCTTTCAATATCGGCTGAAGCAGCAGGACCTGATGGTACAAAAATTAATTATGAGGCCAATGCAACAGATACGTTTGATCCACAAGTTAGTATTAAATGCACCCCAAAAACAGGAAAAACATTTCCTTTGGGTGAAACCCAGGTAAAGTGTACCGCAAAAGATGATGTGGATAACATTTCAGAGTTTTCATTTCCAGTATTGGTAAACGATACTATTCCACCTCTTATAACAGGTCCAGATTACTTTCCTGTCGAGGCAACTGGACCTCTGGGAGGAATAGGAAATTACACAGTAAGTGCAACAGATATTGTCGACTCAAACGTTTCGTTATCATGTAGCCCACCACCAGGAACTATGTTTCCTCTTGGAACCACTACTGTAACATGTATCGCTCAAGATGACACATTAAATACTGCCCAACTTTCATTTGATGTTACTGTAGAGGATAAAATACCTCAAGTTGAAATATGTAGTAACGGCCTAGATGATGATTTTGATGGAAAAATAGACATTCTTGATGAGGACTGTAATTCTCACGTTAATGTAAAAATTGTTTCAGCATTAAACAGAGATGGAACTATGATACAGGAAGGTCAATCAGATACAACAAATGAAATTAAAATTTCATTTTCAACAATCCCTGACGCATTTTTAATAGATCAGAATCTTACTTTAAATTACAATCTAGAATGTTCATTAGATTCATTGCCATTTATCTCATGTATTTCTCCAGTCGTGTATGGAAATCTAAGCAATGGCATGCATGTTTTTAATGTTAGGATGGCAGAAGTACCACTTAAAACCGTTGGATTCTCTTGGATGACTTCACAAAATAAAATCACGCCTGAAAGTGTTGTTGATTTTGTAATGGTCCCCAATAATGCTACAGTTTCAGAACCGACAACGCAATCTTTAATTGCAGATTATCTACTTTCTTCAAAAAAAATTGAATTTGGCTTTAGTTCATCAAGCAGTAATAATGTGGATCATTTCGAGTGCCAACTTGACAATGGTGAATTTACAGTATGTACTAGTCCAAA
>CAZHFI010000090.1:0-5600 GCA_964531845.1 uncultured Nitrososphaeraceae archaeon | reverse complement strand
AACACGTCTTTCAAGGAGTTCTGTCAAAGATATTCTAGATACTTTTCCTTTTTTTGTAGTGTTTATAAAGTTATTTTCTTTAGATATGTAAAAAAATGAAAATCATAAATAAACTAAATGTCCAACAGGTTCTGTTAGTTTTAATTAAATTACCTTCATCCCAATTATGATATGTTTTGATGTGTCTGCAATTATCAAGGCTAAATGAAAAAACCAGTTCCATTGTTATCTAAAAGTAAAGCCGTTTGCACCAAAAGACAAACGTCCTATATAGAAATATTTTCTAGAATACAAAATACCTCATATAGTTGTTTTATATGATAGACATGTAACTTAGGTAATTAAAATTGTAATAGGTCTTTATTATATATGAAAGAAAATTTGGTTTTAGGCATCAAAACATCAATTTATTTAAATTATTACCTGGATCTAAACAACTGGTATATTGGCACATACATTTTCTTATGTTCAGCATAGATGGTTAAAATAATATTTACCGTTCATAATTAGAGGCTCTGTTAATTTAACGAAGATCCGTATCTGTGAGTGTCATATTCTAACATATGTTGTTAAGATTTGCCAGAAATAGAACATCTTCTACTATTGTAGTAATAGTGGATTGTATCTAGATTTTTGGGATCGAGTTTACTAATGAAATACTAGTAAAGCATTATAGATATTCAGAGATGGCAGAAGTTACCTATGTGTCTGTCTTTCTGGAACTGGGTACAGCGTTTTGGCTCCGACCAAGTATACAAACGAAAGAGAATATCTGAATTTATTATTGATGAAACAGTAATTCAAATGGGCTGGAAACATTAACGTTATTTTTTATGGATTGCCATCTACGGAACCATTACATCATTCTATCTTAATCTTTTAGCTAAAAATCCGAACACAGAAATATGGTTGTTGCTAGTAAATTCATTGAATCTCATCGTAAAATATGGACGTCATCCAGTATATTCAGATGATGGTACCTGGTATGGTATCCAGAGGCCTGCAATGTTCTTGGATTGAAACACTATCTGCATTCACCGTATGAAAATTTTTGATAAGAAATCGAGAGTCAATTTTGATAAAGGTTCAAAGACAGGGCTGAATGTTTTGATGATTATTATCCATGTACTGGAAAACAAAATTGTGCTCTAGGTCATATCAACAAATGGATATCGTTCTTTATCTTGATGTACAATGATTTATGAAATCATAAGTTTAAAATAGAATTAGGAAGTGAAGTTGTCTTAACTTAACAGAGCCTAATTGGATATTATTCTTGATTATTCATTTATTAATTTGGAATAAAGATTATAAAATTTATCTAAAATTTTAAAGGTTAATTAACAGCAATTTGAAATTTTAGTTTTAGGCAAAATTTGTCAAGCAAAATAACTACATAAATACAAAACAAAATATCTAATCATAAAAATCGCAATTGTTTTATATGCTCATCTTTATAAAATTTTGAGACTGAATATACATTTGTCTATTATTATGCAGCCTGATGATATAACTAAGGCTAAAATAGTGAATTTGATACTCAACAAAAAAACAGAAGAGGCGCTAGACAATCTAAGTAAGTTCTATAAAGTTACAACCCCTGAAATAACTGTTGGAACATTGAAAGGAAAAAGGAGAACTGTATATGCAGTCTATGTTCAAAGAGAAAGTAAGATTTATTGTATAAATTCTGATATATTTTATAACCCGTTTATAGTATTACATGAATTTTATCATCATTTACGTACAAAGGGTGGCATTCATAGAGGTTCAGAGAAACATGCTAATATGTACGCAAAAAGTTTTATTGAATCTTATACCAAAATAGTCAATCAAATGAGAACGGAAAATAATATCAGTTAAAGCATAGATTTGCTAATAATTAGTTTTGTTTATTTGGTAAATATATTTTATTATTTATTATAATTTCATATTTCACATTCTTTTTTTACTAATAAAAAACCCAAAATCTTGACCATCTTTAGAGGAATTGTATTATTTTCCATTTCATATCATAACTTTTATCGATATCTAATTATAAAAAATCAGACTATCATTACATTTGAGTAACCAATTACATTCAAATTGTTTGAACCGAAAAATTGTGATTCTCATAAAAACAGGATGGATTCTATTTGACCTTAATAGCGATGATAATCTCATTGACTAATTAAAATAGTTGACAGACCGGCTAGAATATGAGGCAGAATATTCGTGCATCTAGATTCAGCTATCAAATTGTTTTAACATTAGAATATGAACTCAAGAAAATAATAAATATGAAGTTGTATTATCATTAACAATGGAAAACGTAATTGGAATGTTGGCAAGTTCATTTGGTATACCTCCACAAGTAGCAAATCTTGCTGTTAACACTGCAACAAAAATGTTTCTTCAAAAATCTACTCCTAAAGCGGCAAATGGACTTCTCTCTTCATTACCACAGCAGTTGATAGGCCAATTTACTGAAGATGATAGAAGGCAATTTGTAACCACACAAGTGGATCTGAATAGATACGATTTAGTAAAACAATTATCAGAAATTACAAATATTAAAGACATTGACAAATTAGACCAACTTGCAGATGCATTACTAGACGATATTAAACAGAATTCACAAATTAATATCAGTGATGGACTAGATAAGGAAGAACTTTTCACTGCATTAAAAGATCTCTATAGAAGGAGATAAATTATATCAATTTTATTTCCATCCTATTTACATCGGGCAACCATTATCACATTTTCTGTCCTGTGATTGTTTTTTATCATGAATTTACTCTTTCAATTATGTTCTTGTTAAGTAGTGAATAAAAGTAATACTTTAATTCTTACATATAATCTGAATCTAGATACTTGGTGGTTCAATCCAAATGTATTGGATGTTTTGAGGATTTGTCAACCAGAGATTATATGAATTCTGATGCAGTGAGCATATTTGTACACTCATCTACGTGAACTTAAAGACCCCGTATTATCAACTTGTTTTATGACTTTTCACCAACTCGCTATGTCTCCATCTATTATTATATCAAAAATAGTGAATTTGATAAATAATTAGGAGTTGAACTCATTGTCTTGATTGCATTCAAGTTAAAGATTATCTCAATATTTATAAATAGTTCATATAATAAAAGCTGATGAACAATTCTATTAAAATGTTTTATTTCAAATATAAATACGCGATTTTATTCAATAAAAATATTTTTATTGCTGCGATGATAACTGCAGTTGCAGATGTATGTATTATAAATTTTGCTTCTATAACATTCTTGGAAAATTATTTACTTATATCAATTATATCTTTATTGGCGGATTTTTTAATTTATAATATATCTTTTATAATGCTTCATTTTCTTGATCATAAAAATGACTATATTAATCCAGATGGAAGCAAAAATAGTCAAAAAATCAAAGAAGAGTTAAAAAGATTAATAACAATAATTGGTTTGGCAGAACTATCCTATCTTATTGTTAAATTTGGCTCAACATTCATAATTTTTAAATCATTACAAATCAATCCATGGCTAATTTCAATTGTTACCACCATGTTGTCTTGGATATTGTACATCGCAGTTGCAAATATAATGGCAAGAAATCAAAAACTATTTACTTAACCAATTTGATGATTTAGCTAAGGAAATTTTTTATTTATCGAACATAAATCGATATTTAAAATAGAATTATCCTTTTAAATTTTTAAAATTATTTTTTATAGGGTTTGAAAGCATGGATATTTGTATTGTTGTTGGAGAATTTCTTCAAATGTCAAGTAATCGTCGTAATTCAGTAAACTGACAGAATTACACAATTTTGGTTTATTAATAATGATATTATTAAAATTTTCTTCCACAGTTACTATTACTATATCCAAAGACAAGACAGCTACTATCATGATTGTTATATTAAATGTCATTAGAAAAAAGAAAAATATTTTCACTATAATGCTATTATTAAGTTAAAAGAGATGGTATTATAAATTTTTAAATTGCTATTCTCAAAATTAATGAATTGTAACTTAGTATTTCTTACAATAAAAACAAATTATCAATCCTGTTATGGTTCATTTTTAATTTAGTATAATAACAGAATAAACCAAATCACAAGAGGTTTTTATAAAATATTAAAAAAAGTTGTTATATTGACTAAAGATATTATTGTTATTAATCTTGATATCTTTTTTTGTGTCAAATTTGTATTCCAAATAAATTACTATCCTCAGTTCTCTAGTTAAGATGTTTGTTGTCAGTATACTCATAGTGAAGAATCAAAGATGAGTATAAAATGATCAAACATCACTCAAATGATAGAAATAATGTCAAAAGACATATTTAAAAAAATCTGCAAATTTCTTGATTATCTAGAAATATTGGTTTTTTTGAGAATCGTCAACACAATAATCCAAACATTGCATTGGCATTTGCTTTTAATCAAGGAACTGAATTCTATTTTTTGTTTTAAATACCAAAGAATTGATATAGAATTTTTTTAAACTGAAAAAATTAACAAAGCTCTTTAAAAAACTAGAGTTACTTTTTACTGGATTTATAATATTTTTTATCTGGCTTAAAGGTTTTACAAGTACAATTGCCAATAAAACATTTCATTTTATCTTTGGGAGCACTTCTATCATGATCTACTTTTTGGTGATTACATCGCATACATTTTACAAATAAATCCATATCATTATACAATTTGGGGCATCCTACTCTATAATAAGAAAGTTAGATACATATAAATCGCTCTGTCGATGTCAATATAGTTTCAACTATATTTCGAAACAATCTAAACACATGAGATTTTTTTATTTATATACTTCTATATCTTGGACATATTATTTCATATTTGAAAGGTAAAAATTAATGTCAGATCATTTTTTTATTATTTTACTAGAAAAAATAGATGCAAATATAAAATCATGTTTTTCCACATGTGATTTATTTACATCATATAAGGGACCAATATCAAAGGGTTTTTGTTAAACAACTCTTAAAAATGATTATAAAATTCACTAGTGAACAATATCAAAGGTTGATGGTATTATCTCATCGGACTCACCGTGGAGGCTTATGAAGATGATGTAAAAATTCATAGGCTCTATTAAAAGATCTTTTACCAGAAGACTATATTGTTGAGAATCATAAAAACATTTTATAAAAATATATAAAAATATGTAATATTTTTCTAGATACTATTTGATAGTACTTTTAATATTATACATGTTTTTTAATATAGAAATTACATTTTATAAAGGACAAGATATTATTAACCTAGAATTGCATTAAGATTCAAAACTTCTCATAATTCAATGAATCTGTAAAATCTTGTGCATTGTTCTACGTATTATTTTCTTTGAATTTCTTGTTGTCTTGAGGATACAATTCATCTAATATCCTGATATTTAAACTGGTGCTGCTATTTTGGAATATGTTGTAGAATTTAAATAATAAATATAGGAAATGTTGGCTCTGTTAATTTAACGAAAGATCTATAGCTGTGGACATCATATTTCTAATGTATGCATATTACATTTGAACGAAACAGGACATCCACTGTTATAGTAATGTATTCTTTGTATCTATATTTTTTGGGATTGAGTT
>CAZHFI010000089.1:0-5615 GCA_964531845.1 uncultured Nitrososphaeraceae archaeon | reverse complement strand
ATAGGGATGAAGGATAAATGAATGATGATTGTGAAACTAGTTGTGCAACAAAGCATGTATTTCATTAGTAAACTCAGTCCAAAAAAATATAGATACAATCCATACATTGCTGCTACTATGGATGTTCTATTTCGTTCAGGTCTAATAGCCCTAGATTAGAAATAGGATATCTACAGCTATAGATCTTTCGTTAAATTAAGAACCTAATTTGATGTTGATTATATTAATAATTTTTCTATAACTTTTCTTCGCTTGTTATATCATATTCTTGGTAGTCAATCTTATCATAATCCTTCATCACTCTGGGTAATTCATCAATCACATCAGATGCCATAATATGCAATCCAAATTTTTTAAATGTATTTAAGCAAGCTTTACCATTAAGAAAAACCCCTAAAATTGATGACTCTAATGGACTATTTTTTGTTAACATTCCTCCTATCAAACCAGCAAGGATATCTCCTATTCCACCTACTGTCATCGCAGGAGTACTTCGTTTAATTATTACAGTATTTTCTCCATCACTTATTATATTGTTGTACCCTTTTAATACAATCGTTATCTGATATTTTTTTGCAAATGATTTTACATTAGATGCCTGAACAATAATATTATCTGATAACTGTTCTTGAAACATTCGCATATATTCACCTCCATGCGGTGTTATTACAGTTTGAGTATTTTCTATAGTAGAAAGTATTTCCGGAATTAATGAAGATGCATCAAGGACTAATTTAGTGCCTTTATCAAGTAGTTTTGTAATTAAATTTTTTAATCCTTCTATATGAACACTCATCCCCATACCTATAGTTGCAGAATCAGGTATTTTGGGAATAGTAGCTAATAGTTTATTGGAAGAACCAATTGTTAGTTTTTCATCGGCAAGTGGTAAAACAATAAAGTCTGGAGAAAAAGATCTAGTGGGTATTAAATTAGATTTAGGAACTGCAGTAAAAACAAGATCAGTGCCGGTCCTTAATGCAGCAAGCGTTGCTAAAATTGGAGCGCCATGATATAATTTATTACCTCCCACCACCAACGTTATGCCATTATCTCCCTTCCTTGAAGAAATCTTCCTTGGTTTGAACATGTTTCTAATAATACCTTCATCTATAGTATCAATTGAATTTTCCAAAACAATTTCTTTTTTTAATATCATTAATTACCAGCGATAAACTTACCGTTTTTAACATAATTATAAATATACATTCCAAAGTCAACTTTTTATTTTCGCGAAAATCTATTTCACTTTTCTGTATGAATTCATTAACAAATCAAAAATTTATATCTTTATTTCAAATCTAAAGTTAATATAGTTTATACAACATCAATGGATATTTATTTTTCAAGCTTTATTATTTACTGATTTATATCCAAAAATATAAAGAGCGCGAATTAGAACATTTTCGTGAATATAGAACAAATGATCAAAGACAAGTTTGATCCAAAAGAAATTGAAAATTTTATCCATGATTATCATTTAACTTCAGTAAAGATAGAGGATCTAAAAAAAACGTTTACAGATGACCCTATTGGATACATTGACGGACCACCAACTATGAATGGAGACCCACATGCTGGTCATCTACGTGGAAGAATTATTAAGGATTTGTGGCATCGTTATAATATACTCCAAAAGAAAAATATTGTTTTTCGACCTGGGTGGGATACACAAGGTTTACCTGTTGAATTACAAGCCGAAAAGGAATTGGGACTAACTGGAAACAAGACCGACAATATCCAAAAAGTAGGAATAAGGACTATCGTGGAAACATGCAAAAAAATTGTCAATAAATATCATAAAAAATGGATTAATATGGATAATTTACTTGGAATGTCATTTGATTATTCAAATAGTTATTGGACCTATGCTGATAGCTACATAGAAAGAGAATGGAGGTATTTGAAAAAGGCCTGGGACAGCGGACTTTTAAAAGAATGGTTTAGAGTAGTTGCTTTTTGTCCCTCATGTCAAACTTCACTAAGTAATGCCGAAGTAAATCAAGGATATGAAATTGTCTCAGATCCATCTTTTTACTATAAAGTAAAATTAGCAGATGAAGAAAACGTTTTTTTGATTGTTTGGACAACTATGCCATTTACTTTAATTACCGATGAATTAACTGGAGTTAATCCGTCTGCTATGTACGCATATGTAAAAATTAATGATGAAATATGGATTATCGGAGAGAATAGAATAAATGACTTAATGAAGGAACTTGATATCGAACAATATGAAGTAGTAAAATTAGTAAATGGAAATAATCTTGATGGAAAAAGGTATGTTCACCCTTTACTTAAATATATCCCAAAGCTTTCTGAATATGCAAGCCAAGGATTAATACATTTTGTAGTTGCCGAAGATTTTGTTGATATTTCTACCGGGAGTGGAATAGTTCATTTGGCACCTGCTAATGGTGAAGAAGATTTTAAAATAGCACATGATCGTAAAATTCCAATTTATGTACCAATTGACGATAAAGTAAATTTTACGGATGAAGCTGGAAATGTTTTCAAGGGAATGTTTGTTAGAGACGCGGATGAAAAAGTGGTAGAACTTATGAATGACTTAGGATACACCGTTAAAATCAGCAAAATTAAGCATTCATACCCGACATGTTGGAGATCTCATCACAAAATCGTATGGCTGGCGCGGAGAGAATATTTTTATATGATAGAAAATTTAGAGAATAAACCGTTAGATGCTGCATCTAATGTCGAATATTATTTTGAAGCACCTAGAAATAGGTTCTTAGAAATTATAAAAGAAAAGGTTCCATGGTGCATTTCACGAGAACGAATTTGGGGAACTCCGCTTCCTATATGGGTTTGTAAGAATTGTAATATTAAGGAACTACTTTGGTCAAAACAAGAATTATTTAATAGAGTAAAGAATTCTGTTCCCGACGATTTTGAATTACATAGACCATGGATAGATGAATTAATAATAAATTGTCAAAAATGCGGAGAAGTGATGTATAGAGAACAATTTGTATTGGATACCTGGCATAACAGTGGGGCAGCTCCTTTGTCATCGTTGCAAGACGTTGAATACAATCATCTAATTCCAGCAGCATTTTTAACAGAAGGTATTGATCAAACCAGGGGATGGGCATATACACTATTAATGGAGAATGTTATCTACAATCAGGCACCAATCTCTCCCTTTAAATCTTTCTTATTTCAAGGACATGTTCTCGATGAAAATGGAAATAAGATGAGTAAAAGTGCCGGAAATGTTTTAGATGCTATAAAACTCCTGGAGGATAATCCTGTTGATTTGATAAGATTTTATTTTATGTGGAAATCATCACCAATTGAATCGCTTAATTTTAGTTTAAAAGAGATGAAATCTAGGTCGTATCAAATTTTAAGTACACTTTACTATGTTCATATTTACCTTGCTCAAAATAGTGTTTTAGACAACTTCAATTTTAAAATTCATAATATAAGTTGGCTTGTTGAAAATAATCTGTTAGAACCAGTAGATTTATGGATTTTATCAAGGCTAAATAATTGTATAGTAAAAATATCTCAGGCATATGAAAAATGTAAATTTCATGAAGCAGCAAAGACGTTAGAAGATATTATTATAAATGATGTTAGTCAAACTTATATTCCATACACTAGATATGATATATGGTCTGATGATCCATTAAAAATTAATAGACGACTTACAATATTTTCAATTTTATCATATGTACTTAGGTGTATCAACATAATGTTACATCCAGTAAGTCCATTTATTACGGAATATCTTTATATACACTCTTTTAAAATCAACGAAAGTATTATCGCTGAAACTTGGCCTAAAATCGAAACTACTTTTATTGATAATTCTCTTGAAAAAGAGATATGTATTGTTGAAGAAATTATTTCTCTATCTAATTCTGCCCGTATGAAAGCCCAATTAAAAAGAAGATGGCCGATTGAGGAAATAATAATCTGTATTAATGATAAAAAATTATTTAACTATGATAAATTCGATGAATTGATGAAAAGTCAACTTAATTGTGAAAGATTTAGTATTATCCCAATTTCGATGGATAATATTCCAAGCAAAATTGTCAATCTTCTTACACATAATCTTCCTGTTTCTCCTAGGATTTCCTTAGACAGGAAAAAGGTCGCTCCTCGTGCAAAATCTGATATAGCATTAGTTACTAGTGCATTAGAACAAACAAACACAGCAGTATTTCTTAAAGAATTAATCAAAAATAATATTTATAAACTCGAGTATGAAAACAGGAGCATCGATTTATTTATTGACGACATAAATTTTTCATTTAATGCTACTGAAGGTTTTGTTGAGACAAATAGTACAGATATTATAATTTTTATGCCTGTTGAACGAAACAAAGGCTTAATTATGAAAGGATTTTTAAGAGATATTGCTAGAAATATACAACAACTACGGAAGGAAAAATCATATAATCCTACTCAAATTCTTTCCAATGCATATGTTGCAAATTTGAATACTGATGATATTTCATATCTATCTCAAATGGTTGACGATTTAAAATATCTTGTCAGAGTAAAAAAAATTCATTTCAGCAATGAATTGATTCAAAACATAGAATACAAAACTATTGACTTGGATGGTCGCAAATTTAATATATCCATATCATAGCTTGCAAAGAAAAAGATTTTTATCATTTTTCTTATTTATTAAATAATTTGATTTTATTTTTTTTAACTAACGGTATAATTTTATCCATAATAATTTCATGAAAGTTGCTGGTACCCGTATCAAAGGATAACAATAAAACAAAAGATAGACGACTATTTTTATCAGTAATTGGTATGGTAGCTCTTATTAGTTTTTCATAATGTGAACAGGCATATTGAATTTTACCTAGGAGATATTCCCATCTTAATCTTGTATATTGTCGTGTGGCTGCAGTTATTGCATATTGGGCTCTCTCTTCTTGACTTAGTAATGGTTTCAAACCAGGTCTTTCAGCAATTCCTTTTAGCATACCGTCTTCATCTGCTATCCCGGCAAATCTTATAGATGAATCCAAGGAAATGACTTTAACGCAAAATTTCTGGAAGTCTTGTTGTTTCAATATCTTCTAACTATTAAAACAACTATTTGATTTTTTTCTTTTGAATATGTATTTTCGTCAGAAATATCTACGGGAATCAATAATTGATATTCAGTAGTTTCTGCATACACTATGCAAAACAATCACATTATTTTTTTATATCATTTAATTCAATTAAAATCAAAGTTTATGAAAATAGCTCATATCAATAATACTTCAGGGGTAGCATCACGTCTAGCATTAAAACAAATATCCAAAGGATATAAATCAGATGTTTTTGTTTTTAATCGGATCGCATATCAACAATTTGGCGGAATTAAATTTAACTATTCATCTCCTTTTTCAAGGTGGAAATTCTTTAATTTAATAAAATCTTATGATGTATGGCATTATCACTATCCATACGGATCATTAAAATCAAAACTAGAAAAAAAACATCATGATAAAATTTTTATAAAACATTATCATGGTAGCGATCTGCGAGGGAAATTTGAAAACGATTTTTGTTTTGTTTCAACTCCAGATTTACTTCAATTCGCTCCAAATGGTGTTTGGATTCCTATACCT
>CAZHFI010000088.1:0-5717 GCA_964531845.1 uncultured Nitrososphaeraceae archaeon | reverse complement strand
TTTTTGTGATTGCTGTATCTTTTAAAGAAAACTTTTGTTTCCATGTTTAGTTTTTTTATGTTCCAACCGTCTGCAGTTATTTCGATCATTTCCCATTCTCTGTTAGTAAGGTCATAATACCAGGAATCTTCATGTTGTGCAACTCTTAGGTTCAAAATATAAGTATCATGATCAAAAACCGCATCTGCTTTTAATCCTCTTATAGCGTTGTGAACTGCTTCGGGTGGTGGGATAAATTGATATTTTTCTCGAAATATTTTAGTGATCCACAACTCAAGTTTTGGAGATTCTATACTGATTATTTCAAAGTGATTGTTTATTTCAATTATTGCGTGAGGTTCGCCAAACTGGTCAGCGAATAGGTCCAGACATTTGCCTTTTGTTAGTTCAAGTATTATATCTGTAGTACTTTTATTTTGTGTAGTTTGTTTTAGTTCTTCCTTGTTTTTTATGATATTCTCACCACTTTGATTATAATTATTTGATATGTGGTCCAATGTTCTTATCTCCAGTGGATTATTCTAGAAATACATGAAAATGAAGAATTGTTATTTTTCTGATTAGCTCCAGGTTTTATTTTGTGTGCAATACCTATGCATTTATGTACTTGACCATCTAGATCGACTGGAATTATTTTCCTAGTCGTATAATTATAATGTAATTCGATTTCAATATGACAGAATTTACATGTTATCATATTTACTATCTTCACCATCCGTCAGGATACCTATCTTTGATTCTACAATGTATTTGGAACAGGGTTCACAAAAATACCCTGTTTTATTTATAAACAAAATTTTTAATTCATATTTTCCGTCTCGGAAGCAATTCTTTCCAGCACATTGCTTATATTGTTGATCCGTATTATTGATACTAGAGTTCATGATCGGTAAATCACCTTTATTGAACTTGTCCAGATGTCTGTTGACTGGAGCCTTCGGAACTTTTGTCAGCAGACATCAAATTTTCTTTATTTTCTTGTACCTTTTGATTAATTATTCTATGTAGAATTAATCTACCATCGTTTTCTGGTTTCAATATAAAGATTGTATTTCTATCTATTTGATACTCCTTTGCTACTGAGGCAGGTATACCCACGACAAGAGATTTCCTATCTTTCGGTCCAACATTATACGGTTGGACAACATATTGATTTCTTTGGATCATTATTATTTTCTTTGTTTTATACATTAATAAAATAGTAGTTGTTTACTACCAGTATGAATACACTATCAGTTGTTAAATACATGAATGTTTTAGAAGTTATTTGTGCTCATCAAAATGAAGAATTATGGATAAACAAGATAGTCAAATTAGTAGAAACTACAACTGGTAGCAAAGATAGTCCAAAAATTAAAGAAATAATAAAAATATTAAAATCTTGTAATTTTCTAAAGACTACTAAATCTGACGATCATAAACAAAAAGAGATCATAGTTCTCACGGATTTAGGTAAGGAGATAATTAATTTAATGGACATTTTACACAAATGTGAAAATAGTTATAGCCATCTTATAAAAATGATAATGAATTACAACATAAAGATTTCCGAGTCACAGGATATAGATAAGGAACAGAAAATTATAACAAATAAATTATTGTCTAGAGGATGGAAAATATCAGAAGCTGATTTTTATCAAGGTATTATGATTTCAGCATTTAAATTCGAAAATATGTATAGAAAAAATATATTCAATACACTTCTCGAAAGAGTTCTTAGTATTACTACTACCTATAAAATACATCAGAACATAGTACGAACTATATTATTGGAAATAATGAAATGGATTTTAGATCTAATTTATAAGAATTCTGAAGAAATTCAAAAATACATACAAGAAATCGATAATGACGATAACAAAACGTCTTTTTCTTCTTTTGACTATAAAACATTTAATGAAATACCGTTTGCAGAAAATACACCATTAATATTTCAAGATATCGAAGAGTTTTATTCTGATCATAGCACAAATCTCTTAAAGGAAGATATTGCTAGGCCAATAGAAGACTTAACAATCAATTTAATGAATCTTATAAAACCTGCCGATGATCTAATTTCTTTTGATGTTGATAAATTAGGTAATGAGGACCTTGAAAATCTTGTTGAGGAGGAAAAAAAATTGTTGGAAAGAATACGTATTGGACATAACGCAGGTATTTATAATAAAGTTAGTAAAGATATTAGCAGGTTAACAAAAGTACGGTATAACAAAATCCTATCACGACACACGAGAGCTATGCAAGTTTAGTAATCTCTATTTTTGACAATACCAACTGAAATTTCTTTTCCATTTCATCACGGATCAATTTCATCTCTGTTTCATATTTTTCTTCTAAATTTTTAATTCTATTTTCTTCATTTATTTTTATTTCATCATAGGCTTCTGGTTTTAGAGGATAACTACATTTTGAACAATATTTGTTCTCTATAACATTAACTAAATCACATCTTGGACAGTTTAGAATTAAGGATTTTTTCTTGATTTCGATTTCAGAAAGAATGCCGTTATAACTTAGTATTTTCTCCTTCAAATCATTTCCCATTCTTGTCTTGATATATCTTAATCCCTGTTTTGAATTCATGGACCATCTAACTTTCTTTTTTAATGCATACTCTGGAAGATAATCAGAATCTGCAGTAATGGAACTATGTCTTATACAATACGGATTCCATTTCTTTGTCTTTAACAAGTATTCTAGTTTTTCTCGTTCTTTCTCATCTTTTATTTCTCCATATTCTAACAGTTGTATTATTTTCTTCTTTAATAGCTTCATAATGTCATTTATGGCATCTGGTCTTATTCTATCACCAGTTCTAAGATCACAAATTAGTCTGGCATCTGGTTCATTTCTAAACGGATGTTCATTTAACCAATCACGAACATATGGAAAGGAACACGATAGTAATATAGGACCACTTCCAGTTTTAGCCTCATGCGGTATTTCACCTTCTCCATATTTTTCTCTGATTCTGATATTTTTTATTTTTAAAAGACTTATCTCGTGATTCCTTGCATTAAGGTCCCAAAGCAATGTCAGTATGGCTTTATTCCGTTTGTGTGACTCATATTTTACTATGGATAAAAGTTCATCTTTTTCCCATATCTCATTTTCTGAATACGGACTTAACCTCTTTGTCTTTAGCAATTTTATCTTTAAAAAGTCTGGAGTCTTCCAATCAGATTGGTCAATCTCTGTATTGTCATGATTATGCAGCCATCTGAAAAACAATCTTATTCTATTTAGATAGTTGTTCCAAGTTCCAATCCATTTTTTCCCCGGATCTTCATCAAAGGTTTTCATCTTTGTATTTAGAAAACTAACAATCTGTTCTTTCTTTTTTATGTCAAAAAATTCAACATCTTTTTCAAGATATTTTGCAAAAAATATTATACACTTTAGATTGTTTATCTGGTGATTTTCTGATGATCCATTCAATTGCATATACTGCAAAAATTCTTCTACACTTTTTCTATTTTCTTTATTTGGAATTTCATCTATTTTGTTTACAATGGTAGATAACTTGAATGGCATTTTGTTACTTTTGTTCCTCCTTTATACATCTATTATATCCACTACTAGTATATGAACCCTGATACAATAAGGGTTCAAATCCCACTGGCCCCAAAGTATATAAACATTATGGTTATTGTAATTGGTAACTAAATTAGTAAAATACATTAACATTATTTTATAAAACTACTAGATCTAAAACATCGGAAATATCATATTTAGACCTAGACATTTTGTTAAATTAACATAACCAAATATCCTTTCTAAAATATATTTTAATTATTTGGATCTATTAAAAGAAAACAAAAAAAGAGTATAAATATGAATAAAATAAGAGACCAAAAAAATTATCTAAATTTTATACTAGTACAAAAACACTTTTAAATTTCAAATAAATAATAGAGAACAATCAAGTTCCATTATCTTCGATAATTGCTATATGCTATATTCTCAAGTAATCTTCAAATTGAATAAACTAAATACATATGCAATTTTTGGAGCGATGTTTCTTGCTGCAACTTTGCTTGCAAGTGGAATGTATTCTACAAACCAGATATTTGCAGAGGAAAATCAGACAGGAACAGAAAACGAAGCAGAAGTAAAGGCAGACATCGAGCAGGAAAACAAGTGTAAAAAAGATAGTGAATGTGAAAATGAAAACGAGATAAACAATACACTCAATATTACAACCATTACAACTACTGCAGGTAATGGTGATGGCAACGGTGACGGAACACCAGAAGATGAGTGTGCACTATGCTTTACTGCACAGCCTGATGGCCCATGGCAAAATGGTCAACAATTAGAAGACTTTGAAACTTATTTAGAAGAGCATGAAGTCTTAATTAATGGACAAGATGTTGATTCAATTGCAGAATTATGTAAAGCATTGGTTGAATCTGAAGAACCTGTATTTTTCGGTAATATAGCAGATGCAATCGAGGATGCACTTGATGGAAGTAATAGTGAATTAATGCAAGACGTGTTTGATTGTCTATCTGCACTTGGGTTAGTATTTTGGTTTTAGGCTCTACAAAAAACAATTTTTTTATTTTTTTATAATATGTTTATACTTTTGCGAAACTATCTTAACCAGCAGACCAATTACCTATAAACTCACATGTACTTTCTGTTTTTACAATTCTGTCTGGTCTATCAGAGAACAATATTATCTTTTTTGATAAATCATTTAATTCTAAAGAATATACAGTATCATTGATTTTGGATATTGAACCAGACTACGCATGTTGAATGGCAAAGAATTTAGTTCCAGTTGAATCTGTCATATTCTCTTGTGCATAAACTGAAGCCAATGTTGATAAAACAATAACTGTAATTGTTGAAAGAAACATCATCAAACATGAATTACTTTTCATTAATTAAATATCAGATTTTATTTTATTTAAGAATTACTTGATATCAGTGCGAAGATGCTAAATCTTTGAATGATAATGTGATATTATTATATGGGTATATGCAAATAGTTTCTTTTATCTTGATTACAAATAAAAAATTCATATTTAGGTCAAATTTGTGCCACAAACCACTGGCCCCAAAGTATATATACATTTTGGTTAGTAAATTTGGTAACTAAATTATGAAAATAAATTATTTACTAATTCACTAAAAATTCAATGCTATTATCTCATAAAAAATAAAATGTATTTGATATGCCACTCAGAAAAGATGGCAATATCCTTTATGTGTATGTTATTACTAAATATGGTTTTATGGTTCGGTTTCAAACTCCAGTATTATATCGTTAGTAAATGTACATATTTTTGAATCACCAGCAGATATAGTGCCAGAACAATCTCCAGTTTCTGTAGTATCAATGCTTACATTATATGGACCTAGATTGTCTGGAACATTGTCGGTTTCTTCTACGTCATATGAACCAGCGCCTAAAGTTACAACAACTCCACTACTCGAACCTGGGAATGTATCTGGGTTTGGATTATTTCCAGTTACCGTAAATTCAAAGTCCTGTGGTTCAAATTGAGTTTGAAATTCTGTGTTGTCGCATGGATTGCCAACTGGGATGTATTGAACTTTAGCTATAACTGGCTGGTCTTGTAAAACTGTATGGGTAAAACCAGCACCACTCACTTCTCGACAAGTGACTTCTTTAATTACCGTTAGTTGTCCAGTTCCTGTTCCATTTTCTGCTTTATTTTGTATGTTTAAGCTATTGTTTATCTTGT
>CAZHFI010000087.1:0-5721 GCA_964531845.1 uncultured Nitrososphaeraceae archaeon | reverse complement strand
GTATAATCTTTTTCTTACTACAATACATTACAATTTTTTCTCTAAATAGGGCTCCACCTCCTCCCTTTACCATATTAAAATCTGAATCAATTTGGTCCGCACCATCAAGTACGATATCAATTTCTGGAATTTTTTTCTCGTCGGTGAATTTGGTGTTAAATCGTTCCGCTTGGATCCTAATTTGCATTGATGTGGTAACAAATTCAAATTTGTTCATATCCACGAAATTTCCCAATTCTTTAACAAATAATGCAATTGTACTTCCACTTCCAAGGCCTATTGTCTTTATATACCGGGTTTGATCATTTAATATATTTGCAATATCTTTTATGACCTCATAAAAAATATCACTGCTATTGTAATTGTTAGTACTACCTTCCATCTCTACAGTGGGCATTATGCACATTATGATTTTTCCAAATATATTTTTTGGTGAATGTCTTCAGAATTTATAGATTCTAACAGATCAAAACGCAAAATATCTTTGCTCTGTAATTTCAATCTATAATTATTGTATACAAATAATTAAGATATTAATACCCAGATTTATTCATGGCTCTGACTATAATGTTATCTTAAATGTCTAATTTATTGGATATTTTTTAATTTATTTTGAATTAAAATTAAATAATCTAATAGAGCGTAGATTAGCGCCTAAAAATCCTGCGTAACGGACTATTATCTGCTAATTTTTTTGGTATTTCAGTTTTAATATTATTTGTGTCGTTGCTTTTGTATTCTTCCTTGGTGTTTTCATCGTATTGTTTATTATTGCTGGATTTTTCCGCATTTTCTTGTTGATTTTGTTTCTGTTTATATAGAAAAGAAAGTGGTGATGAAAAGCTACTTTCAATATTATTTTGACTATCTATCTTATTTTCATTAATATTATTTTTATTTTGTTCTATTCCTAGATCAAAAAGATCTCTTTTTTTGGTTTCATCTGCTAATACTACAGTCTCCATTTCCAAGTCAATAGTATTATCTGATTTTGAATAACTTTTTAAATTCTCTATTACCGGTGACTCAGATTGGTTATCCAGTTTTACCTTGTCAAGTCTTTCAATGGCTATAGCTACATCATCTTTGAATTTTTCTATCATCAACTGTTCTTTGTTTTTAGAATGCGAATCAATTTTCGTTGTTGTAGAACTATGATCATGTTTATCACCATTGGTATCTACATTTTTATTTTTATTTTTATCGTCCTTGTCGTAACTAGATATTTGTTGTATATTCATCTTGTCATCTATAGGATTGTTATGAAAATTATATTTTATTTTCAAGTCACTAATTTTTTCATCTAGTTCCTTACGCAAAACAAACAGTTCTGAAAAATCCAGTTCTGCTGCTATTTTTTCTATTTTTTGGTTATAAAATTTTAGATCTCTTTTATATTTTCCGACAAGTCTATCATATTCATACATATCTATTTTTCCTTGTTTTCTTGCTTCAAAGATATCTTGTAATGACTTTGAGGTAATCTTTTTTTCAAATTGTAATACATTAAGATCTTCTCTAAGTTCTTTGGATGATTTTCTGAATAAATCCGTGTCCTCATTACCAAAATTTTCCTCCTTTACTTCACTTGATGTGTGGACCGCATCACTGCCATCATATTTAGTATGATTGACCAGATAGTCAGATGTAGTAGAAGATAATAATGATTGATGTTGTGAAAATGTCGATGCCTCTGGCTTTTTTTTTCTAAAATTCGAAAAGATATTGTATCTATCTATAAATAATGCAAATAAAATTCCTGCAATTGTCGAGCTCGCAGCAATAATAACCAGACTATCATACAACAATGCTCTGAATACTATCTGTTGTTGGGGGTATTTATTTTAAATTAGGAAAACTCTATGAATTTTGAATAAATTTAGATTAAAATGATCTTTAGAGTCTATAATACCCTTCTTTTTATCCAGTTATACTTTCGCATTTTTGGGTCTGGATATGCACATTTTGAACAAGTTTTACTTCTTTTATGAAATGAATTATGACCACATCTTCTACACCTTATATGTGTCTTTTTCCTCGTAAATTTTCCCATTGATGTTGTTCCTTTAGTCATATGGCATTACACTCCTTTCATTAATTACGTATCCCTATAATATATTAACTTATATTGATTGTGGAGGGGATATAATCACAACGTTATCTCCCCTTACAACTATGGTCCCAAGATCGTGGGTTTTACCTTCATCTAGGATCTCTACGGAATCTTCTAATAATAGGTTCATATGTTGATCAAAACCATGCAAGTTTCCTCTAATTACCTTACCGCCTTTCAATTTGATTAAAACTCCTTTACCATAGCTCTCATCTAAGACCTTTACAGCCATATCTATTGACAAAATAATCTACCTGTATCATAAGGAAATAATCTAGTTATATATTAAAATTTCACTCAGTATATTCGATTTTGACAATTTAAAATAAAATACAGTAAAAATTTAATTGGAAATCTTATTGTGTTTATCGATATTAAATTGATTTATTGTTTCAACTGTTTTTTCTAAAATTCTCTGTATCAAATCTGTGCCTTTATCTTTACTTGCATTGCTTGGGTCTCCCCAAATTCCATTTCCAGTAATCTTTGGAAATGAACCAGGAATGTTTGTTAGACTTTGGTAGGCAATTTTTGATTTTTCTAACCTATTTTTGGATTTCTTGGCGTTTTTCATTTTTACTAAATCTGGCCTTATTGCCAAAACCAACGATGTTTCTATTTCTCCACCATGATCAAAATTTTCGGATAAAGTTTGCCAATAATTGATAAAGTTTATTGATGCGGTTTTTGAGATGTTAAAATATACCTCTTGTGCAAGATAATTTAAAATCCCAATATTTCCATGATGTCCGTTTATGATGATTATATTATTAATTCCAGTACTGGCAATTATTGACTGACAAACATCAAATAAAATCTTTAACAAAGTTGAATGATGTAAAGAGATATTAAAAAAAGGTAAATGTTCAAAAGAGATACCATAAGTTATCGTCGGAAGAACAATACTGGGAATTCTTTCTGTTATTTTGTTGGCCAGATATTCTGTAATTATTGAATCAGTCGCAAACGGAAGATGGTCACCATGTTGCTCTAGTGAACCAATCGGAACGATGGCATACTGTTTCTTTTTTCTGATATCTTTAAAATCTTTGTTATTTAAAATTTCGATTCTTTCCAATAGACTAAAAATATAAAACATCACTTTTATCTGCATTTTGTTTAACAATTTTCAATCAAAGTAACAAAAAGAAATAATTCAAATTTGCATATACAAGTAAATGCAAATTCCTCCTCTTTTCACATCACAAGTAATTATTTAACCATTACAAATTTAATATTACTCTTTGAGATGAACTTTTCCCCAATAGACCTCCAATTTATCGGAAAGAACCATCTTTAAAGCTTCAAGCAGGGTTATAGCCTCAAGTGCTTGGCCTTTTTGTTTTATTGTTTCAATCGTATCTTTCTCCGATACCTTAAAGGAATTTTGACATATGATTGGACCTTGGTCTAGGTCTTCGGTGACAAAATGTGCAGTACAGCCTACTATTTTTGCTCCTCTCTCATAGGCTTGTACATATGCATATGCCCCAGGGAAAGCCGGAAGTATTGATGGATGAATATTGATAATTTTGTTTGGGTATCTCCAGACAAAATTTGGAGTAAGTATTCTCATATAACGAGCCAGGATAATAATATCTACATTGAATTGTTCAAGTACCTCCAAAATTTCTTTCTCGGCCATTGATTGGTCAGTATGTTTTATATGATAAAATGGTATACTGTATTTTTCAGCCATACTTTCAAGTTCATTAGAACTTCCTATGATGACCTTGATGTTTGTAAAAATATCACTGTTTTCATTTGCCTCTAAGATGGTATTTAGACAATGTTCTTCTTTACTGACCAGAATTGCGATATTTTTAAGCCTGTTTGATTCTTGATAATGTGTTTTTATTTCCATCCCTAATTTTCTAGAAAGTTTTTTCAATCCTATGTCTATCTTCTCTTTCTCCATCTTTTGGAATGATGCCTCTAGCTGCATTCCAAATAATCCATGAATTACATTTTGATTTATTTTTTCAATATTGCCACCATTTGTAAATATAAAATTTGTAATGTCTGCCACAACTCCTTTTTTATCTGACCCAACAACGGTTATCTCTACTAATGTTTTTTCATTTTCTCTCAATCCATCAACTTGATCAATTGAAACATTATGATCTACCTGTTTTGCATTAACATCATTTAATTTATCATCATTATTTTCATCAGATTCATGGAAATTCAATTTCTGGCTGAATTTTGCTTCTCTCCTTTATTAGCATTTTTAATTTCATAATTTTAATTATTTTATCAATGAATTATCTGGATTAAACACAATTACCTTCTATTAAAAAAAATATTTAAATATTGGAATGATATAAGATGGCTGTACAATTTGGTAATTAGCGATCAACGACCAATTTTCTCTGAGATTTTTTGTACCATAAATCTTACACGGAGTAACAATATTTGAAGAATAAAATTTTTGTAGAAACATTCCTTAATAAAAACAAGAAATGTGGATTCTAAATTGATATCGAAATAAACATGGATGGTAGGATCATGAAGAATTTTGATAAAAAACAAAAAACAACAAGGACTGGAAAACCGCGAAAGGATTATGACCATAACACACCCGTTAAAAAATGTCTTGTATGTTACACAATATCTGGATGGCACTGTTATGAATGCAACAATGATTTTTGCCAGAATCATTTCTATGACCACAAGGATAAAAACTATTGTTCAAGTAATTGATCTTTTGATTTTGAAAAATACAACTGTCAGCGTTCTTTCTATAATACAACATTGGGATTTTCTCAAATTTAGACTCGTTAGTTGGGCAAAAACGTGATCTTGACTTATTTTATAACGAAAAAGAGAAAAATATAATATGAAAAATAGCTTGTTTTTGTACACTTATTTTAGAAAATGCCAAAAGTTAGATGGTATGCAAATCATTTATTACTAGTATGATAATAGTAATACTAATTCACAGATCTATTCTATAAAATTATGAAATTGTACATCATTTATAGTTGATAGAAAGAAAAAGTTTTTGAATACGTTTTGAAATCTTTTTCCAAAGAAAAAACAGAAATACTTTAGCTAAATCTGTTAAACAAATACTAAATATAAAAAAAGTATCCTAAATGCAATGGATTATATCTACAGTACAGAAAATAAACAAATAAAAGATAACAATGACAGGAACAAAAATCTCTCATTCATAGTGTTTTTCATTTCTACAATATTGTTAACATCAACTATTGTTTCTGTATTACCTTCTAGTCAGCCATTGTTTTTTGGAATGACTGTACCTGCTGTTATTGATATCAACATACTCCATTTGCATGATGCATATGCACTAGCAAATACTGACATTGACATCAAAGAAGATGTAAACCAGGATACCATTGATTGCGATGGAGATATCTGTGATAACTCTCTATCTTCTACATTTAATACGGTAAACTCAGGCGGAGGATATCTAAATCAGAAGGTAAGGGCAGGATATGATCAGTTAAATAAAAAATGTACTGATGGTGATGGAAATAGTAAAGCTGATTGCATAAACGAGATTGACAATATAAACGATATTAAAAATACAAATGCAGGCAGTCTGGAACAAAAAGTAAAAAGCAAACAGAATCAGGAAAATA
>CAZHFI010000086.1:0-5802 GCA_964531845.1 uncultured Nitrososphaeraceae archaeon | reverse complement strand
TTGATTGTAAAATATGGTACTTTTTTATCTTTACTAGATGAAATGGCAAACAATAAAGAGGAACATAAAATTATTTTAATTGACGATGAAAAAAATAAAGGTATTGATACAAAGATATACAAAGAAAAACTGATATCCCGATTTTCCGATTCGTCAATTGTAATAATTGATCCAATAGACCATAATAGAAATTTAGGTACTGCAATATCAAAGGAGAGCTTATCTAGATTTATTTTACAAACGAGAAATTTTTTAAATAATCCATCTTTAGATTATTTTCAAACTAAAGAAAAAAATTCAGAACAGTCCCTTCACAGTATAAGAAGAAAAATAGATGATATAAAACTAATCGATTCAAATTTAGTTGATCATTTTTTTAGTAACATTATATTTATAGAATTTGCGCATGAACAGATGGTACCTGATGTGATATGGGGACAAATCTTAAAATTTAAAAAAGCTATTGAAAAACAACTCAAATTCCATGGATTCAATGTTTTAAAGAGTAGTTGCACCACCAATGAAAATGATAGTGCAGTATGTGTTTTTTGCTTAGAATCCATTTCCCTTCCGTATTTATCAACAAAAGAAGGTCCATCTATTTATATGAAAGATAGTACAGAAAAATTCTTAGAGAACAGTAACAATAAAGCAATAATAACATGGACCTCAGGAGAAATGAAACTAAAATGTGCAATAAAAAGAGAGTTTACACATGCCACGACACTGCTAAATTATTTGTTACACGAAAAAATAAATGAAATTGGAATATCAAAGGGATTAACGAAAACAATACATAATAGTTTTAAAATCTCCGAAGGAATAGAAGTATATAAAATGCTAAATAAAGTTATAAAACATCGACCGAAATTTTATCAATATATTGAAATCGTAGATGATATTTTGAATTAAAGGAAAGTAAATTCGAATCAATGGAAAAAGAAACATACCTTGGAGTGGATTTCAAGATTATCTCAACTTTATTATGTTATCCAAATTATGATTATAATATATACAAAAATAGAATTAAAGAACTAGAGAATTTTAACATTGACTCGATAGAATTTTTCGGAAAAACAATCATCCGAGGTACAAATGTCTTGGGAAAAGGATATACATCAATAGTGTTAAAGGTTAAAAGAAAAGATCAAACTTTTGCATTAAAAATTAGAAGAACGGATTCTTCAAGAAAGAATAATAAGGATGAAGTATTTTTTCAAACTAAAGCAAATTCAATAAATATTGGTCCCCGATTAATTGATTCGTCTGATAATTTTCTACTAATGGAATATGTTGACGGAGTAAACATCAAAAATTATTTTCACAATATAAACAATTTGAAATGCAATAATCCAAATATAACAAATGATAACGTCAAAAGCAATGATGATAAATATTTTTTAAATATACCATCAACAATTTTGGATGTTAAAAAAATTATCAAAGAGATATTATTTCAATGTTACTCGTTAGACCGTATTCACCTAGACCATGGAGAACTCAGTTATATAGATAACCATGTATTAATTGAAAGAAATGACAAAATAAAAATTATTGATTTTGAAAGCTCTAGTTTAGAAAGAAAGCCTATAAATGTATCTTCCGTTGTTCATTCTTTATTATTATTTGGTCCTATTTCACAATCAGTAAGGGAGATCATCAGATTACCAGAAAAGAATGAGATCATAAGACTGGTAAAAAATTACAAAGAAAAACCATCATGTGAATCATTTGACGATCTTATTTCTATTATCAGTTAAACTGCCAAAAATTTTTAAAAATAACCCCAATAGTTAATAATGCTTTTCAATTTCAATGAGATATTCAGTCACATTTTAAATCAAATTAATTTTAAAATACCACATATATTTTCAAAAATAGAGATATCGAGATGAAATAATTATTTAAAAATAAGTCAACAAAAGAAGATAGAATAATGAAAAAGGATAAATATTTTAGTTACTATTTTATGACCGTTATCATTTTATAATAATCAGGTCATTTTACAAACTTGTTTTTACACGGTATCATAAATAATTTTTTTATTCACATACGTTGTTAATTTATTAAAATATAGAAATTAGGAAAGCTAATTGTTTATCAAGTGGCATTAATTAAAAGTTAGAAATATAAAATATCTTATTAGAATAGACATGATATATCCTATTTCAAAATAAATACTTGATTATTTCTACATAAACATTTTAATATATAATTTTCAAAATGAATTTTTTCACTTTAATTGTATATTATAATAGTTAATCCTATAACAATATTGTAAATTAGAGATGAATGGTTATTGCTTCTAAATGAACATTACATTAGTATTTGAATTTATTTCTATGATAATTCATTAAAGATTATATCTATGCTGGTTCAGTATGAACGATTACTCTAGATGCATCCGTATTTGCCATAATTTTATTCTGAACATCAGTGGCTATATTATGAGCTTGATTTATTGAAATGTTATCATCTTCTTCAATTATTTTAATCGTCAAGGTTATGTGTAACTCTTTTCCTACAGTTACAAGAGAAATATCCTTACAATCTATGACGCCTTTAATAGAAATTGCAATTTCCTTGATTCTATTTGAAAATGTTCTATCAACTATCTTTTCAGAACCAATTGACGACTCGATGTTTGATTCGGTTTCCATATGCGTCGTAATATTTGTGATATTTGGAATTTCTAACTTTATCCTTTTTTCAAAATCATCTATTATATTATGTGCTGTCTTTAAAGATAATGAATTGTCCATTTGGATATCAAGATAAAGGTGTAAAAAATGATTTTGGTAATTATTTGATGCATTACCAACGTCCCATTTGTAAGAATCTGTGTTACTTGAAATTTTGGAAATATAAATAGAGTGTATATTTTCTATTTGTGGAAACTCGGTAGCAATAAATCTTATTTTATCCTTAATCGTTTCAGCTCTATCGTCTCTAATAGAATCTACATGTACAACGACATCGGCATCAGATAATACATCGTCTTTGATTTTTTCTTCCACGTTTGTTGCGATTCTATGTGCCTTATCATGTGTGAAGGTCCTGGGTACCTCAATATGTAAATCTATGAAAACTTTTCTTCCCACCCTTCTTACCCTAATACTATGGGCTTGTTTTACACCTTCTAAACCTGTAACAGATTCTAATATCTGCGCTTGTATTCCTTTTGGGGCTTTATCCAAAAGTACGTCCAATGTTCTTCTTCCCAATCCTAACGAAGTATAAACAATAAGAATAGAAACTAGGATTGCTGCAAAAGCATCAGCATTTTGAATCCCAAATAAGAATACAACTGATAATCCGACTAAAACTATTGATGAAGTGAGCATATCAACTCTAAAATGCAAAGCATCAGCCTCTAATGCTTGACTTCCGTACTTGTTTGCAACTCTGTATAACGCCCTTGACCTACCATAATCAACAATGATAGAGATGATCATGACTCCAAATGAAAAGACTGTTATCTCGGTATGACTATTAACAAAAAAGATTTTTAATACACCTTCATACAATATCCAGCCGGCAATAATCAATAAAAGAATTATCTCAGCCAAACTTGTAAGACTCTCAAATTTTGCATAACCGTAATTATGATCTAAATCAGGAGGTTTTCTAGCCATTCTAACGGCATACAATGTCATAGTAGCAGCAATAACATCTAAACCAGAATGCATTCCCTCAGATAAAATTCCCAGACTATTTGTCGTTGAAGCAATGATAATTTTAGATATCATTAGTGATGCAGAAGCGAGAATGGATGTAATAGCAATGTTGATTTTTTCTTTCTGAACAACATCATGCTTTGCCTCTAAAGGTTTTTCATCCTCTCTGTCAGTCATTCTCGCAAATTTATCCATTTTATCAAATATCAGTTATATAATATGTACTAGATAATTGTCAAATTAGTTATTTTACGAAATTACAAAATATAACTTAAACCGATAATTAATTTCAGAATACAATAAGCAAATAGAATCTATGATAGGTTTGATCGCTCTGGTAGCATAGGAAATAGAATGTAAATTATGTAAAGGTAAAGATGAACAGACCTATTTAATTTCAAGACATCAGAAATAATGCTGCAATCTATCTTTCAAATTCAACTATTCAAACACATTCATCCTGTGTTTATATGAGAGTCCAGCATATAGAAACAGATGGGCTGACTTCCAGTATTGCCCTCTATCAAATCCTCATGATTAGTACCAACATTAACGTAATTTAGATATAATACTTAATTAGTAATCAATAAAGAAAGAATTATGTTGGAAGATAGCACTTCAATGTCAACAGATACAGTACCATTTCCTACTTTAACAATAATTTATCTTCCTGCTGAGGCATCAAATTTAGTGGAAGAAATAAGCCAGAAATACAACAACATTACAGTCGAAGATTGCAAGGGTTATTTTCAGAAGGGAAAAGAAGGGAGATATAAGAAAATAACCATCTGGAGCCAAGGAGTAGACAGTTTATGGTTTAATGCAATAATAGCAAGAATAAAAGAAGTAGCTAATGTAGACGGAGTACAGATAGTTTCTGGTGGGATAATGTATTCAGTATAGTTATACCATATTTGAATTTTTAGAATTATTTTGTTTTTAAAATAATGAAGTAGATATATTGATCGTTTATAGTAACACCCTAATACCATGAATTAAACTATTATATGGAAACTATAAAAAAAGAAATGTGTACAATAATTCTGTAAAATACAAGGTAACTCAATTAATTGATAATGGTTCTACAATATCTATATCACTAATAGAGGATATTGAATTAGAAACAGTATCCCAGCAACAGTTAATGCTTGAAGCTATAGATAGGAATTTGACTGATAAGGAAATGAAAGATCAGATTAGACCGGTACTTGAAGCCATCTTTCAGGCACAACCGCAGAGAATAATTCAGACTTATGCAAAAACAACACTACAGATTACCATGCCTAGGAATAGATATATGAAGATGGGAGAACCAAAAGTTGGTGAATTTCTAAATATCGATATTAAAAAATAAAAAAATTCACCACATATGGAAAATTAGAATCAATTCACAAAATTAATCGTATTGAGATATTTATCCCTTTGAAGTTGAATCTTAAAAATTTTTTTGATATAACGATAATTGGTGGGGGAATACTTGGAGTATCTCTTGCCTATTTTATTTCAGCTTTGTCAAAGTCAAAAGTTGGAATTATCGAACAAGAGAAAGATGTGGGTTATCATAGTAGCTCCAGGAATACCGGAAAGGTTCACGCACCTTTTTTATATAACCCACAAACCAAGGGGATGTTTGCTAAGGCGGCATTGTTAGGATATACAATGTGGAAAAAATATAGTCTTTTAAAAAATATTCCATTTAAAGAAGATGGAGTAGTAGAAGTTGCAACTGAAGAATCTCAAATCAAAATTTTGGAAAAATATGTGAAGTGGGGTTTTGAAAATGGTTTATCTGATAAAGAAATTCTATTTTTAGATAAAGGCGGTCTTAAAGAGATAGAACCAAATGTATCTGCAGTATCAGGCATATATTGTTCAAGAGATGCATCGGTAGATTACAGATTGTTGGTACACAATCTTGCTAAGGATTGTATCAATTTTGGATGTAATTTTATATTCACTAGAAAAGTTGAAAAGATAAAAATTAATCAAGATAAAACAATCTCATTAGAAGTATCAAATAATAATGCAGAATCTGAAATCATTAATACAAATTACTTAATAAATTCTGGCGGTTCAAATTCATTAAATATTGCACACAAAGTAAACATGGCAAACGAATATTTTC
>CAZHFI010000085.1:0-5975 GCA_964531845.1 uncultured Nitrososphaeraceae archaeon | reverse complement strand
GAAACCATAATAATCGTATTATATCCGGATCAGACATCGAATATTATCAACTACTGTTAGATGATAAAAAGCGTTACTTCTCTAACAATATCTTGTATTCTAATCTTAATTGTTTTATTATAAGTATTGATACAAAAAATATTTTTATGCAATTTTTGATGGGCCCTTAACTTGTATTAAAGAGTAATCTTCAAAAGACTGATAACCCCTGCAAGTTCAGCTATATGAATAAGCAAAAAATACGGTAATAGACCTGGGGCATATAATGGTGACATCGCAAAATACGCATAGACAACTATCAAATTTTGTATAACAAGCATAAATGCAAAAAACATTAGGCCAATTGTGAATGTAGATTTTGATTTTAAAAATATTTTTGCATACAAGTATAATAAAACACTTAAAATAATTATGGTTGTTATACTTACGATAGTATTTATCTGCATTAGAATTTCCATACTTATGTCACCTTTTTAACCAAATGTAAATGTGTAGATTTGAAATCCATTTCCTGTAGCATCGATTTCTATCGTGTGCTCCCCATATTCTTTATTTGTTACTAAATTATATAATCTCTGCCCATCTATCATAAATCTACCATCATTTAAGGCATCTTGGCTTAACCTATTTGTAATTAATTTTCCATCTTGAGATACTGTCAAATTTCCTTTTCCACCAGCCACTAGATTCACAGATTTTGCATTATATTTCAATATAATACTACCATTATTTCCTTGTAATTCCATGTTATCAGGATTATTTTTCCATTTTCCTTCTAAATATATTACATTAGTTTTAATTTCATTTTTGTCAGGGAAATTATAAACAACGATCTGGTTTGGATTAAATCCTTCTATGTTACCTAAAGGCGCCCGTGCGAATTCATACCCAAAGTAGAGCTCTGGAGATTGTATTTTTGAAAAATTTACCTCTTGATAATCATATTTCGAATGATTAGTGACACTTTGAGAACCATTAGGGTTGATATTTTTAATACCTAAATGTGCAGCTCTTTCTGCCAAAAGTGATTGAATTACTTTTTCAGTTTCTTGATAAGCTCCTTCTCCTATGTGATCATATCGTATATACCCCTCATCATCAATCAAATATGTTCTTGGCCAATAATTATTTCCATATGCATTCCATGTCTTTTTATTATTATCTTGTAAAACTGGATATTTTATTCCGAATTTTTGAACAGCTGATTTAACATTGTCATTATTTTTTTCAAATTCAAATTCAGGTGTATGTACACCTACTATTACTAATCCTTTATCAGAATATTTATCATACCATTCATTTAGATGCGGGATTGTCCTTATACAATTAATGCAACTATAAGTCCAAAAGTCTACTAAAACTACTTTATCCTTTAATTTGTCAAGTGATATTGGCTTAGTATTGATATACTCGTCAATACCAGTAAAATCATGTGCTTGTTTAAATTGTGATTTGTCCACTTCTTTTATCATGCCATTATTTTTAATTTGTTCTGTTGATATGGATAAATATTCACTTGACTTGCTAGTTATAGCTGATCCTTGAGTATTAAAGTAAATTGCGAATCCAACTATCAATGTTAAAACGGCTATTGCTACTACAATTGCACTGATATTATCTCTATTCATTGATTAAATACCTCTTTCTGAGTTAATTATTTCATTTACAAGCGGGAAATTACCAAGAATATTTAACTGATTGGTAAATACTAAAATCCCCAGAAATATCAAAAAGGCTCCCATTGCAGGATTGAAATATTTTAGATACTTTACAATCTTTTTTATCAATCCAGTTGCTCTTGAAAAAAATGCTGCTGTTATCAAAAAAGGGATTCCAAGACCCAATGAGTATGCTAATAACAGGTTATAAGCTTCTCCAGGAGAAGTGGCTGCTAAGGTAAATGTACTTCCTAGAATTGGACCTACACAAGGAGTCCATCCAGCAGCAAAGGCAATTCCAAAGACCAAGGAAGTTATATAGCTTGTTTTAAACCTAGGAATTTTAGTTAATTTTCTTTCAAAGTTTAAGTTATTTATTTTTGATGATAATATCAAAAAAACTCCAAAAGATATAATTACAATTCCACCAATCATTTGAAGAATATTTTGAAAACTAGTACCTATATTTTCTAAAACACTATTGAGTGCAACTCCCAAAACTGCAAATACTAATGAAAAGCCTAAAACAAAATAAACGGTATTTAAAAATATATTAAGCCTAGTAGACCTATGCAATGAAATAATAGATCTTTTATTATTAGTATCTATTGTATTTACGATATTGGTCTTAATATTATTATCAGTCGATGTATTTTTTTTATTTATGTTACCAACTTCATGAAGTGTTGTTCCTGATAAATAGGAAATGAAAGCTGGCAAGATAGGTAGAATGCATGGTGAGAAAAATGATCCCATTCCAGCTATTGCTGAAATAGCTATATTAATTTCTGTCATAAATACAATTAATATTTCTTAATAAAAAGAATATTCCCAAATTACACCCAGAATTCTCCCAAATTGATAGAAATAAATCTAGTTTACTATTTGATGATAAATAATAGATAAATTGAGACTATAAATTGTAATATTAATATTAAAATAAAACAAAGTAGGACTTGTATAATAAACTAGTGTTACAAAATGTAGAATTAGATAAAATTTATGCATGATCATGAAGAAATATTTCTAGGAATCACAATTCTTTGAAAGAGAAATATTTACCAATGCAATAAAAGATTACATGGTTATAAAAGATATTTTTATTGTAAATGTAATAGAATCAAGGATGAAACTAATTGCTAAAGTAAATTAAAAAAAATATGGAAAATAGAAACTATGTTTCAACAAAAGGACAATTGACAACTACTCCAGCAACTTCCGTCTTAAGATATCCTTGTTTTGCATGTTCTGTTATTTCCTCAAGGGTAGTTAGAAATTGTGTCTGAGCTGGATCTTTCCAAGTTACAGTTTGAATTCTCCATAGTGGGCTGTATGCTTCCTCTCCTGCATTAGTAGATGCAATACTTGCCTGGTATCCCATCGGACCATTTCCTTTTATTCCATTTGTAAATACATACAGGTCTGATGATGAACCTGACTGGAGAGTTGGACCAGTTTTATTGACATGGACAACTCCTAAATCATCTGCTACTTTCTTTACTGATGCGTCTGTTGCTATATAGTAGATGGTAGATCCATCAGGAGCAAAACCTCTATGTGCTACAAAAGTAACTTGCATTTTTTTAGTATCAATATCGAGTACTTGTCCTCCTCCATATGGTGAGTCATCAGTTAATGTTTTATTTTCTCTAACTTTTAGAGAACCATCTTTCCATTGTACAAATGGACAATTAACAATTATTCCTGTGGGTTTTATTGTTATCTCATTATTTGTAACTGCATTTACTATATCTTCTTCTGAAGTTAGTTCTCTTGGAGTTGTACTATTATTCCATGTTACAAGATTGACTTTCCATAATGGTGAATATTTATTATCTCCTGGTTGCGAATCTGCAACATTTGGTTGGAATCCTTCAGGCCCGCTTCCCTTAATGCCATTAGTAAATTCGTAAATATTTGCAAGTGATTGTGGTGGTGCATATTTTAATGCTGGAGTATATACAACTCTAGAATTAGTCACATTAGTAAGATAATTTGCTAGTTTTTCATCAGATACTTCTGTCGTAATGTAGAATACCTCATTGCCGTCTGCAAAACCTCTAACTAGAGGCAGAACTTTTGGAACATTTGTTTCAGTAAGGTTTTGTATATTTTCATTCCCTTGGGCATAAACCTTTTCTACTATTGAATGCGTATTGGAAGAAAATAAAGAGATGGACAATATCATGGTAGCAAAACCTATTGCCAAAATCCATATTCCGTATCTTTGACTTGATTCGTATTTGATTGCCATTACAATGCATTTGTAATACTATTAAAAAACTATTTTTCCATATTTGGTCCAATTTATACCCAGATTAGTTCCAGATTTTAAATTAAATACTAAATTAAAGAATAATTAATAATTAATAATATTATTTTTTTAAAGCAACCTGTAAATTTAATTTTTGAAATGTTAAAAATACATATATCTGAAAACCAAATTAATCAGATATCACAAAATATGATCTAAATTATTCGTCTTTTAATAAGACTAGAAAAAATTATGTGCGACAAATTCCACTTTTGAAATTCAATACTATGAATATAGTTTGTAAGTTGAATCTTATCATTTACAAACACAATAAGGAAAAAAGTAGATGGTATCAGAAAATAAGTTGTACTTTTCCAAACATCTGTAGGGAAGTAAAACAGTAGGAATAGCAGTATCATGGCTAGAAATCACAAAGACTAGAGAACTAGCATCTCAATCATATAAGAAAGGTTCCTAACCCAGGTATTTATTTTCTATATAGGTAACAAAGTAATCAGGATTATAGCCTTCATTTAATGTATTACTAAGAAGCACTTTGGGAGAATAAACAGATCCAAATTGATGTATTTTTAATTTTAACCATTTCATTATGGATTCAAAATTACCATTCTTAATTTCTTCCTCGTAACATTCTATATCTTTACGCATTTTTGAAGCAATGATTGCTGAAACTAAGTTTCCCAAAGTGTAAGTCGGAAAATAGCCAAAGAGTCCACTGCTCCAATGTGTATCTTGAAGGACGCCATGTGAATCTTTGGTTGGTCTTACTCCAAGCAACTGCTCCATTCTATCGTTCCAGAATTCAGGGATCTCAGAGACTCTCAGATCATCATCAAATATTTTTTTCTCTATCTCGTATCTTATTGCTATATGTAAATTGTAAGTAACTTCATCGGCGTCAACTCGTATATAATCAGGCTTGACATTATTGAAATATAGGTACAATTCATCATCTGTTGCCCTGTTTGCGAAACTTATTTGCTTTCTAATCAAAGGAGCTATCAATTGAACAAAAGGAAGACTTCTGCCAACAATATTCTCCCAAAACCTAGATTGAGATTCATGAAGCCCAAGAGAAGATCCGCCTTCAACAGGAGTAACAGACAATGACCCATCGCATTGTAAATCATACAATGCATGACCCGCTTCATGAATAGTACTAAATATTGACTTTTTAAAATCATTTCCTTCATATCTAGTAGTAATTCTAACGTCGTTGAAGCTGATTGCCTCAGTGAAAGGATGGGTGGATACATCTATTCTGAAACGTTTCATATCATAATGAAGAATGGTTAAAATATTATGATTCAGATCATCGACTTTTTGGATATCATACTCTGATTGTCCAAGTTCACTCTCTTTGCAGAATGGACTGCTTGAATCTACGAGTTTTTTCAGAATTTTCTGAATTCTAGGAGTCAATATACCAAATACTTTATCCAACTCGTTTACTGTAAGGTCTTCTTCGAACGTATCCAAAAGCGCGTCATACGGATGCTTTTCATAACCTAGATTTTCTGCTATTTGTTTTTTTATATCTATCATTTTCTCTAAGTGTGGTTCATATATCTTGAAAACAGATTTTTCTCTTGCTTCCCTCCATACCATATTTCCCCTTATTCTTTCAAGTGATTCTGCTTCAGTCAGCGCTTTTGGTATCTTGATCTGTTTGGTTATTTCCCTATCGAGTACTCGTACAATGCCTTTTTCTACGTCGGTAAGGGTTTCCAGTTTCTTGGCTGACTCTACTAGATCAATAAATTCTTTATTTAGCATAAGATCCTTGTGCAGAATGTGAAGCTGAGAATCAGCGACTCCTCTTTCTTCCGTGCCTCCCCGAGGCATATAAGTCTCAAAGTCCCAGCCCATTAGAGAAATGGCATGATCTAGAGACCAAATTGGTCTGTAAGCATCTAAAATCTGATTCATTATAGGTTTGTCGGATCTAATTTTGTAACGCCTTATAGGATCTCAATCACATCGGTCAATTAATCATTACTGCTGGTGATTATTGCATGTTTTAAAAATCAACTAAATTGTGT
>CAZHFI010000084.1:0-6027 GCA_964531845.1 uncultured Nitrososphaeraceae archaeon | reverse complement strand
CAGAAAACATGGTTTATCGTTTAATACGGAAGTTTCTAATATGTCCAAGACATTGGAGTTACTTAAATCTAATAATATTGATTTGGAATTAGAAGTCTATGATAGAATACTAAAACCGATATCGTACAGGCATATGCCAGAGTTTTTAAACAATTATAGGATTTATGTAGATATTAGATATATCGACGATTTGCTTTTGAAAAATCTTAGTAGTACTGCATTTCAGGCACTTGCATGCGGCCTGAAAGTTTTAGATTTTAAATTAGATTATATAGATAAATTTCCTGTCCAAAATGATCCAAAGTTTATAATTTCCGAATTAAGGCATATTTACAGAACAAAATCAAATATGTCATCAATATTTGTTATATATTGTATAAAATTCATAAAGATTTTTAAAAAAAGAAAACATCTGTAATCTGTTGTATTGTAGATACCAAAAAAATTCTGAGAAAAGCTTTATAGTGATCGACAAATAAATCAAGGAAATAGAATTATGAAGATCTTAATTACTGGTGCTGCTGGATTTCTTGGTAGCCATTTGTCTGAAAAATATGTAAATGAAGGACATGTGGTTTATGCTCTTGATAACCTGATGAATGGCAATCTCAACAACATTAGGACATTACTTCATAAAAAAAATTTTAAATTTATTCACGATGATATAAGACGGGATGATTTATACAGTATCTTACCGACCGACCTTGATGCCATAATTCATTTAGCCGCACAGATTCATGTTGATAGATCTATTGTAAATCCGGGGGAAACTTTTAAGATAAATGTAGAAGGAACATTAAAAATATTAGAATTTAGTCGGATCAATGATATAAACAAGATTTTGTATGCCTCCACGAGCGAAGTATATGGTTCAGCAGAATATGCACCAATGGATGAAAAGCACCCATTATCTGCAAAGCATCCATATGGAGTTAGCAAAGTGGCTGCAGATAGACTTTGTTACTCATATAATGAAACATATGATTTAGGTGTTGATATTGTAAGATGTTTTAATTTGTTTGGTCCAAAGCAAAAAGATAATGGATATGGCGGAGTAATAGCAATATTTTTGAATAGGGTTTTACAAAACAAACCACCAATTGTTTATGGTGATGGAGAACAAACAAGGGATTACATGTTTGTAAATGATGCAGTATATGCTTATGATAGCGTTTTAAAATCAGAAAAAAATCCTGGCAAAAATGGAATCAATTTCGGAAGCGGTAAAGAAATTTCTATCAATAATATTGCTGAGATAATTATTGAAAAAGCATCGAAAAAAGGTCAAATAAAACCCGTTCATGTAGATGCAAGACCAGTAGAGGTACAAAGATTATATGCAGATATATCCAAAGCAAGAAATCTTCTAGGTTTTCAACCAAAAACAAGTTTTGAAGATGGTATAGAGATTATAATCGATTGGTATAGAAATTATAAATCTGAATTATGGGAATATTAATAGTAATATTTTCTTAATATGAAAAAGAAAAAAACCGTTTTAATAACTGGACATAAAGGTTTTGTTGGATTTAATTTAGCGAAAAGATTAAAAGAATTTTATGATGTAACTAATTTGGATGATATATCAAAACCACAAAAAAATAAAAAAAATAAAAAAAATTACGACATAACAGATAATAGTTTTTTGACCAGATATAAAAATAAAAATAAAATAGATATTATAATCCATATGGCAGCCAAAACATCCATTTCTGACTCAATTATCAACCCTTATAAAACATATATGACCAATATTATAGGTACATTAAATATACTAGAGTTTGCTAGAATATACAAAATAAAGAAAATTATCCTTATTAGTACTTATATTTTTGGAAATCCAGAATATTTACCTATTGATGAAAAACATAGTGTAAAACCTCATTCGCCATATAACAAGAGCAAAGTGATTGCTGAAAATTTATGTAAAACGTTTGCAAATGATTACAAAATGAATGTTGTTGTTTTGAGACCGTTTTATTTATATGGAAAAAATAACAAAACAAGCTCCCTTATTCCAACGATAATCAATAATATTGAAAATTCACAGAAAGTTGTTTTGAGTAATAAATTTACAAAACGAGATTTTTTATATATTGATGATTTTGTTGAATTAGTTATCAAAATTCTTTCGAATTTTCCAAAAGGTTACAATGATTATAACTTAGGATATGGGATAGGTACAAAAATTGAAGATGTTGTAAAAAAGATATCAGAATTATTGAATAAAAAAACTGAAATAAAATATCAAAAAAATTTAAGGCCATTGGATATTACCGACATGGCAGCTGATATAACAAAAGCATCATCACAATTTGATTGGAGACCAAAAATAGACATCTATGAAGGATTAGAATTAATACTAAAAGATGATACGATACAAAAGTAGTCAGTCATAATCTATCCTAAATATTAAATTCTCAAAATCATATTTGCATCAGATATAATAGAATAGATTTATTTTAATATTAAATCCAGGTTATAAAACAAACGAGGGTCATTTGTTTATGTTAAAGTAATTTGAAATAACTTGGATGATTTTATTTGATGTATTTCCCCTGCCAAAAATTGATTTATTTTTTATAAAAGTTTTTGTTTTTTTTAATTCTTTGAGTACTAATTTATAATCAGTTCCTGCTAGAACGTTCCAACCGTTTTCCAGAGTTTCAGTCCATTCAGTATTTGTGCGTAATGTAATACATGGTGTCTTAAGTAGGTAAGCCTCTTTTTGTATACCGCCAGAATCCGTTATTACCGTTGAAGAATTTTTTATCAATGTGATAAAATCAGAATACCCTAGTGGAGGAATAATTTTTAAATTACTGCATGATAAAAGTGAATCCATCAATTCATATTTTTTTAAAAGGTTTTCTGTACGCGGATGGATAGGAAAGATTATTTTAAATTTGGTGTCCATTTTTTTTATTATTCTTAGAATAGAGGTCAATTTATTAATTGAGTTGGTGTTCTCTGCACGATGAATTGTCATAAGCATATAAGATTTTGGAGTTAACCCATAATCATTTAATGCTGATGAATCCAACTTTAGAGAATTCTTCAAAATTTCAACTGACAGGTCTCCTGTGTTAAATATTTGTCCGAAAGATGATTCCTTTTTCAAATTTGTTACTGCTGACTTCGTTGGACTAAACAATAAATCACTTAAATGATCAGCAATTATTCTATTAATTTCTTCTGGCATGGATCTATCAAAACTTCGGAGTCCTGATTCTATATGACCTATCTTATAGTTACATTTATTGGATGCAATCGCACCTGCCAATGTAGAATTTGTATCACCGTATACAAGAACTAAGTCAGGACTTAAATCTAATAACGCCTTTTCCAATTTTTGCACGGTTTGTCCAATTTGATAGTTAGCAGTACCAGAACCTACTCCAAGATTTTTATTGGGTTTGGGTAAATGAAATTCCCTAAAAAAAATTTCCGACATTTTATAATCATAATGTTGTCCAGTATGAATTACAAAATGTTCAAAATTTGAAGCCGCTATGATTTTATTGTGAATGGGTGCCATTTTAATGATATTAGGTCTTGCACCAACAATTGAGACTATTTTTTTCAAAAATTTACAACCATTAGACAATAATAATAGTACTATTTTGATTTTTTATACGCATGAAAGGATTTATGTAAAACACAAATAACATATATCAATACATTACCCGTTGAATTATTCATCTGTTTTTGACGATTTTGTGTTATGAAGATCATCGCTTTGAATATCTGTTGATTTAGGGGGTGAAAATCTTTTTTGTCCTTTAGTTATACTTAGTAAAGTATCACGCATATCTTTTTTTTCCTGTTCTGAAACTTTTCCTTCCAAAAGATCAAATATATACAACCACAAAATTGCAGCAACCTTGTTTTCTTTAAATAATGCTTCCTGTTCTACGGACCATTGACTTTTTCTGTGCCAATAACCTATTATCATTGCAAGAGGAAGATATGTGATAATAAATACAATTGCAAAAAACCATATACTTGTGAAAATAGAACTTAGCTGTGGAACTCTATCAATCAACAACCCGTATTGAATGGTGATAAAATTGGCAAAAGTCATGGCAAATATTAGATAAATACTATGACCATTCCTAAAATCAAGCCAGCGTCTTCTTATCCAATTCCTATTCATTAATAATATCTAAAATATATTTTTTCAATTCCATATTAAAAGTACTACAATTGGTAATCATTTTAACTTAAAATATTCTATCGATGTGATATAAGTTTGCATAGATGATTTAAATAAAGATAATGATAATAAAATAATCTTTGAAAATTCTTCATGTATCAGAAAGTGGGCTTCCAGATTGGAGAATTGAAAAAGCAGCATTGACTGGTTGTAAAGAAGGGAAAAACGAAGTTTTTTTTTGCGGTTATGGAAATAAGGATTATCAAAGAGATTTTAAGATTTTTTCAAAAATATTTGAAATTAAATGGACAGACAGAGCAATGCGCGGATTCCCTTTTTATCAGAATATGATAAAAAAACAGATCAGCAAAGTATTAAAAGAAATTCGTCCAGATATTATTCATGCGCATAACATTTTTGCAGCAAAGATATTATCTAAGTTTGATATCCCATTGATATTTGACGACCATGAATTTTGGAAGGTCTATTCTAAAGTAAGACTTGAAAGAGACTTGGCATCAAGTGATTCCAAGAAATATCAAAGAAATCCGATTAGAAAATCAATGAGAAATATGCTAATAAAGTACTCTGCAAATTTATGGATAAAATGGGAATCACAGTTACTTGAGAGATATCCTACGATAACAGTCTCAAATACTATAGCAGAGGAATTGAGGAAAATTTGGAATAATAATAACATATTTGTAGTACCAAATTTTCCCATGAAATTTGAAATCGATAATATTCAAATTCCAGAAAAACATGATGAAATATCTTTAATTTATGCAGGAGCAGATAAATTGGGAGGAAAAAATCCTTCTTTCAGAAATTTTGATGGGCTATCTGGGATTATTGAAAGAAAAGATGTGTGTAAGATTACATTTATGGGAATGAATGGAACAAATACAAAAAATGTGAGATATACAGGTTTTTTGCCAAGAAATAAAATGTTTGAAGAAATGACAAAACATTCAATTGGATTAATACCTTGGAAAAAACATTGGTCACATAAATATTTAAATCCAAATAAATATGCAGAGTATGCACATGCAGGATTATATGTTATGTGTACTTCATCGTTGAAAACTATATCGTCAACTATGAAAGAAAACTGTACTACTTTTGAAGATTATGACGACATGATTGCCAAAATAGACTATTTTAAGAATAACATAGATGAAGTCAACGATAAAAGAATGAGGATATACAAGTTTGCCAGAGAAAATCTTCTTTGGGAAAAATACGAAGAAAATATTTTAAATGCATATAAAAAATGTTAAAAATATATACTAATGATAAATGTTGTGGATATAATAAATTAATCAGATACAGTTGCTAATATCTATAAATCTTCTTTGATGTTTCCGGCTTTAAAATAAAAGTTAAGAAAAGATAAAATTTGATTTGCATTATTAAACTTAGGTTTTTTGAATTTCAAAATGAATGTCAGCAATTGTTGCCACATAAAATCTTGATATATTTAATCAGGTTATAATATTAGATTGTTGTTGTTTGTTTATAGTTTAATGAACAATTTTTTGTAGGATTTGTATTTTTTAATATTGATGACTATGTTTAGAATTTACTTAATATCAATAGGTAACAAGTTATAATGTAATTCATTTAAAATTACTTAAATATATTACTTTTCTCCATGATGTTTTATGTTATTTTTAAAAGTTTTATGAAAACAATTATTAGTTTAAATTTTTGTATTAATACAAATATTAGTTAACAATATGTATCATCAAGATTGACAATAAAATACTTTTCTGCATAATTAAATGATAAAAGAAATTTAGATGTTACAAAACACGGCTCTGTTAACTTAAGATAATATTCTCACCTCCTAATGTCAGACTGAATTTATT
>CAZHFI010000083.1:0-6101 GCA_964531845.1 uncultured Nitrososphaeraceae archaeon | reverse complement strand
TCTTTTATCATCTTTGAAGATACACAATGCCTTGCTGGTATTTCGTTTGTAAACTAAGGCCATAAAAATACAAATACAAAGAATACATTACTATAATAGTGAAAATTATGTTACTATTGAATTTGTTCTTTATAAGAAATATGATGTCCACATCTATAGATCTTTCGTTAAGTTAACAAAGCCGAAAATTTTATATGATTATAAATAAATCGAAAGAATAAGTAATGAAAACAATAATTGCACTCTTTGTTATCTGTTTTGGATTAACATCAAGTCTTATTGCGATTTCGTCTTTTCCTGCTTTTGATCTTTATTTATATGCAAATGCACAGGAGATGGATGCAGGAGCAGATGTTCGTCCCAACATTTTGGTTATAATGGGCGATGATTTTGGATTTTCAGATTTGGGAGTATTTGGAAGCGAAATATCAACACCAAATTTTGATGCACTTGCAAAAGATGGAAAAATTTTGACAAACTATCATACACATCCAGTCTGTTCTCCAGCTAGAGGGACTTTTCTGACAGGTGTAGATAATCACGTAGTTGGTATTGGTACCATGTATGAAGGAATAACACCAAACCAGATAAACAAAACAGGATACGAAACTTATATTACTGATAGAGTAGTCACGGTTGCAGAACTTTTACGCGATGCAGGCTATGATACCATGCTTTCAGGCAAGTGGCATCTTTCAGGCAAAGGATATCACAATGGCACAGGTCCAGCAGACAGAGGATTTGATAAGAGTTTCACTTTGCTTGAATCTGGAGCAAATCATTTTACTTTTGAACCTTATTATCCAGGAGGCAAAGTAACATTTATTGAAAACGGTAAGATAGTACAAAAACCAAATACCACCAAATACTCAAATGAATTCTATACAGATGTAATGCTTGACTACATCAAACAGTCACAAAAAGACAACAAACCATTCTTTGCCTATCTTGCATATCAAGTTGCACATACACCATTTCAGTCACCACCAGAATATATGAAAAAATATGAAGGAGTATATGATAATGGATGGAATGAGATAAGAGAAAAAAGATTTGAAAAACAAAAGGAATTTGGAATATGGCCTGTAAATATGACACTACCAGAATTATCTACTCCATTACCAGACTGGAATTCATTACCAGTAGATGAACAGAAACAGCGAGCAAAGATACTAGAAGCTCATGCAGGTATGATAGAAAATATGGACTACAATATTGGTAGACTGATTCAATTTCTAAAGGATACTGGAGACTATGACAATACATTTATCGTGTTTACATCCGACAACGGTGGTAGTTCACCAAGCGATACTTACGCGGCATTGGATGGCATGAATGCACCAGATAGTGAATTGTTTAGAGACACAAGTTATGAAGCAATTGACGGTAAGGATTCATACTGGGGGTATGGATGGCAGGGAGCTTTGATGTCAAACACTCCATATTCTGGGTCTAAAACTACTATGTACAACGGAGGAATAAAATCTCCTTTTGTATTAAAAGAACCAAATTCTGCGAATACACCGGAACTTGACATTATAAGAGAATTTGTCCATGTCAGTGATATGACTCCTACATTTTTAGAATATGCAAATACCACACATCCTGGTTCCCAATACAACGGAAGACCGGTTGCTGCTTTGATGGGCAAGTCAATAAAACCATTGTTGGAAGGTTCTGTTGAGACGATTCATACAAATGATGAGGTCATCGCATCAGAAATGTTTGGCAATCGTGTAGTATTTATGGGAGATTGGAAGGCAAGAAATAATCTATTTCCAATAAGTGATGGTCAATGGAAATTATTTGACGTTAAAAATGATGTAACGGAACTCAAAGATCTTTCAAACAAATATCCCGAAATATTGTCCAAAATGATTTTCGAATATGATAAATGGGTAGAAGAGATTGGAGTTATAGCACCAGTATTAAGTGAAGAACAAGAGAAATTTCTGTCTGAAAAACAAAAGATAAAACAAAATGTCACAACTCCAGTAGTTCCCATACAAGATTAAATTGGAAATTATCCAAATTCATTTTTTGATTGGAATAAATTACATGACATTATTAATTATTTTATTTTCTATACTTATTGTATTTTCAAGGTTACATATTATTCTGAAGGAGTAACTCTTACCGCCTTGATTTGTCCAAAGGGAACAGAGGCCGAAGACAATCGATCATAATAATTGTAAACATTTTCTCTTGGTGAATATAATGTCATTGTATCATTTTCCCCAGGTCTAAGAAATTTACTATTTGCTTCCAATCCATCTATATATAGCATATGAGGAGATTTATCTAAATTAATTACAGTCAATATTAGAGGAAAATCTTTAATTCGCATCAATAATGTCGGATTAATGCCACCATTTCCTTTCAGTCCTACAACTTTTACAACCTCATCTATTTTTTTGAATGCAATAGTTATTTCTATTTTTTCTTGGAGAAAAATGGGAGTCATTCTAAAAATACCTTGATTGACTACAAGTATTACTAAAATAAAAATTACAAAAATAGAAATTAAAGCAAATAAAACCACTTTTCCTGCATTTTTATCGTCCACTTTGTATTATAGATATTATAATGAACAAGAATTATAATAATCTATATTGATCAACATAAGTTTAATTACAAATTACTCAAACTTAATAATTTTCATGCTTGAAAACAACTATTTTTCAAACTTTAGAGATATATAAAAATGTTAGTAGAATGGCTCTAAAATTACGTAAATAATAATGATAGATGGGATAGGTTGAAAATTATTTTATATAATCATTTTATGGTACAGATACGTTAGAAGAGTTAATAATTGACTTAGATTTTTATGAAACCGTCAATAAAAAATTCATCGTCTAGGTCAAATTTGTGCCACAAACTACTGCCCACCCGTGGATATAAGTATTTTGATTTTTGATAGTGGTAACTAATTACAATTAAATTGAATTTAAGTTCTGAATGATAGAAACACAGATCTATATCTATAGATATTCCATTAAATTAAGAGACGTAAAAAATTAAAATTATTTCCATCTTTAAATCTCCAAGATTCTTGAATCTGAAACTGATAAATTACTTCCTTGCTATGTCTGTCAACTTTTCGTATATTCTTTTCCATACAGGCAGGCACGTCGTATCATGCAAGTATGAAAATTTTTTGCTATGTCCAATACATCAGTAAATAATTTTGTTTATTATGGAATATTAGGTAAAATTCTATGATGAATTAAAGAGATAAATCTTTAATTATTGAATCTGACTCATCCCATATCCAGATTTTTAATTTAAATTATGGGACTGGAGAAAAGTCTGATGAGAATTACTTTTGAATTCGTACCTTAAAAAAACGTACCTTAAAAAACAAAAAAGGTTTAAAGAAAAAACGTTTCTACTATGCTTCCAATAATCCCAAATCACGAAGACATTCAATTGTCAAATTGACAAGGTTGTCTTCTTCCTGATCATCACCTTGTATTGCATCGTGTAAGATCTGTGCTATTATACTATCTGATACCCTCGGATTTGTATTTTCCAGTGCATCACATAATTCTTCAACACTGTCAATATCTTCTTCATTTCCAACAGGGACAATATTTTCTTCCAAATATTGATTCAAATTGTCAAGGTCTAGTATAGGCCAGTTACCAGGTGGGTCATTGGTTATGGGAGCAAAACAAAACAAGCATGTTCCTGGTTGAACATTATCATTGTCGTTGTCATTACCATTGCCCTGTATGCCTGCAAGACCAGTGATATTCAGGCTGTTATTTACCTCATTCTCATTCTCACATTCAGTATCTTTCTTACATTTGTTTTCCTGCTCTATGTCTGCTTTAATTTCGGCTTCATTTTCCTGCTGCGCAGATGTTGATATAAATATTTGTTGAAAAGAATTGTTACCTGATGAGGAAAGCATTAACGTTACTATTCCAAAGGATAGAATAGCAAAAATCATCTTGTTTTTAAGATTCATGCTACTTGATTTTTACGATGGTGTAAAAGTTACAAGGTCAATCTTTTTCCACCTATGGATAAGAAAATATTGAATTATGATCATATTTTAAAAATATACAATAAAAATCCTCATTTTATCTCAAATCTGTGCACAACCACTGACCCATTAGAGAATAAGGGGACAGTTGTTGTAAATAGCTATCAATACCTCGATTTATTATTATGACTAGATAAAACTTAAATCCCAAAAATGAATGATGTGAAATTTGAGCTTCCATAGTTATTGAATTCATTTTAGAGTAAAATTTTCTGATTTATAGGATAATTAGGAAATACCCATGTTAAAACGAGATATTTTTAGTTAAGGTATTTTAATCACATATTACTAAATTTACTTTCATATTTAAATAGATGACAAATAAAGGCTCTTAATTTAGCGAAAGATCTATAGCTATGAATGTTCTATTCTAACTTATGTTGTTAGGATTTGCCAGAAACAGGACACCCACGATTGTTGTAATGTACTCTTTATATCTATATTTTTTGTGATTGAGTTTACTTAACACAAGTAAAGCATTATCCATCTTTTCTGATGGCACGAGAAGTTACGTGTCTGTCTGGAACTGGATACAGAGATTTGGTTTTTTAGCTAAAAAATCTATAGACGTAAAAAAGTATCTGCGTTTATCATCGATGAGACAGTAATTCAGATAGGGTGAAAATATTACTTTCTGTGGATTGCAATCTACAGAACCAGTCCATAAATCTATCATGGGAATTCATATTTCAGAGCACAGAAATATATTAGTAGCAGGAAAATTCCTAGAATCACTAGTACAAAATTACGGACGCCATCCTGTGTATTCGGATGGCGGTACATGGTATCGGGATGCATGTACTGTAATGGGACTAAAACACCATCTACATTTATCATATGAAAATTTTTGATAATAAATTGAACTGGTCAAACAGTATTTCAAGGATAGAATAGAAGATTTTGATGATTACTATCCTTGTAATAGAAAAACAAATTGTGATCTGAAGATCTCTATAATTGGATATCATTTTACGTATTGATGTATGACGATATCAAAAATCAGAGATTCAAAATAGAATTAGGAGATGAAGAAATCATCTTATCTTAACAGAGCCATAGATTAACTTTGTTATTCTATGAGAAAATATTTTGTTAAAACAATTAGCCACAATAACGGTGCAGTATGCATTTACATTCCGAGATTAGAGAGATGTGGGGTATGAACCAATAAGCAAGTAAAACTAATAGTTAACGAAGATGACCAGAGTTTGATAATTTCTAAGATAATGAAAGGAGTTGACCAATTATGATTGTAGGTGATGACGATTCTATACTTGTGACTGCGGATAAAATAAAAATACTTAAATTAAGAGAGCGCAATCCATTCATTTACACTGCAGAAGAAATTAAAGATAAAAAATTCGCTCCAGACGCAAACAAACTATTGAAAATAATTTCATATGATGATAATGACCCTATTGAATTAAATCGCTTCGTTGATCAAGTTATACAGGAGCAAGACTTGAATTTCGATTTTGAATCGGTTTGAACGCAATAGGTTATCTGGTTGACTGTGACCAAATAATCTTACATAAAGAGCGGAATTACTTTTCTAGTTAGGAAAACTCTAAACTAATTAAGATCGATTGTCATCTTCTAGTATATGATACGGAAATCTTGTAATGAACAAAGTTTGACAATTACTATATATCATTTTTACATTTAATTCACAAATGAACAAGCTTAATACTTTTGCAATATTTGGAATGCTGTTTCTATCTTCCATTCTTTTGGTCAATGGAATGTATTCAAACAGTGTTACAGTACTTGCAGAGCAGGAAAATGAAGCCGAAATTAAAGCAGACATAGAGCAGGAAAACAAATGTAAGAAAGATACTGAATGTGAGAATGAGAATGAGGTAAATAACAAGTTATCTATTACAAATATTACCCAAACACAAATAGCACCATCGCAAACAACATTAAATGTAACTAAAATAGTCAGATGTGAACTGCTTAATGATGGCCAAGAACAGATACCCTGTCCAGGAGGCATAGTTCCAGAAGCCTTTACGATTATAGTTTCGGGAAACAATCCAAGTCCATC
>CAZHFI010000082.1:0-6153 GCA_964531845.1 uncultured Nitrososphaeraceae archaeon | reverse complement strand
TCTTGGAGTGGATTTAGCATAACAAAATCATGAATAGTACCAAGATAACGGGTTGCTGTAGTTTGGACATCAGCCTGCATAAGTTTATGAGCGTACGCTTCACCCTCATCACGGAGAACATCGTTTTCACCTACGATAACAAGTGCCGGCGGTAATCCCCTAAGTGTCTCAATTGGCGATTGCAATGGAGATACAGTTGGATCTTTTCTATTAGTATCTTCAGAGAGATAATTATTCCAAAACCATTTCATTGCCGTCTGCGTGAGGAAAAATCCTTCCTGATAGGCTTTATATGAGTTGGTATCAAAATTTGCATTCGTAACAGGATAAAATAACAACTGGAAGGTTATTTTAGGTCCTCCGTGTTCTTTTGCAAGTAATGCTACAGCAGTAGCCATATTACCACCAGCGCTATCTCCTGCAACTACTAACTTTGAAGTATCCAAGTTAAGAGTTTGACCATTTTGTGAAATCCATTTTGTAGCATAATAGGCTTCTTCCAAAGGAATTGGATATTTTGCCTCAGGAGAACGTGTGTAGTTTACAAAAACTACTGCCACATGTGCATCACTGGCAAGGTCACTAACCAATCGTTCATGAGTATCAAAACCACCCAGAATCCAGCCACCTCCGTGGAAGTACATTACTATCGGCAAGGTTTCGTTCCTACTACCTTGAGGTTTGACTATATTTAGTAGCAATTCGTTGTTGGATCTTAATGGAATACTTTTGTTCTCTATTTCAACCGAAGGTTTCTTGATCAAAGATGATTGTATTCCAGATAATACTTTGCGTGCTTCATTTGGCGTCATAGTATGAATTGGAGGACCCGGATTTTGTTGTAGTCGTTCTAAAAATAAGCGCGTATTCTTTTCTACATTAGAGTAATCGTAAGTTTCCATACTAAAGATAAAGGTTAACATTATTTAAAAAGAACGGAACTTCAATAGTAACGAATAATCTTCTGACTAGAAAAATTGATGGATATCAAATTTTTCGTACTATCTGATAAAGCGTGTAAGTTCAAACTATCTGTTTCGATATTTTGCTTATATACAATATTGTGTTTAGGAGAAGTACTTCATACCTAGTTCAAAAGAATATCGGTATTGGTAAGATAATACAATGAAACATTAAATTTAAGAAGAGAGTGATGCTAATATCTAATGTATAGGAATCAGCTACGTGGCGACTATTTTCTTAGTTATACGATGATATCAAAAATTGAATTTAATGAGTAAGAGGCAGAACCACTTGTGATTAAAAATTCTGCAATATTACAAATTAATTTTAAACGGAGTACTTATTCATAAGTAAAAACCTATATTCACATGATTTTGTAAAATAAAAGATATCTGTATATTTTTTAATTAATATGATTTGATTTTAGATGAGGCTAACAATGTTTATGATTTAAAACTTCTCCATGAGTTGATTTTATTTCTCTTTATGAAGTATTTTGTAAAGTAAATCACAAATTGGGAAAAATTATTATCATCCAATTCTTGGATTTGTTTTAAAATTGTAAATATCTTTTCAGACTGATACAGCGGATATTGGTTATTTGGTTGGTTAGGTGGATATGGTGTATATTGGTTCACTTCTAGATCTGGCCGCAATTCATATGGAGTGAGTGAATTTGTGTTGTTTTTATTTGAGTGAGTAGAATAATAAAACGGGTTTTTCATAAATGCAAAAACATTAACTTTTCCAGGATGTTTTCTTCTGATATGGATTTCCATGTTATATCTCCTAGATGAAGTCTCAGAACAAAACTCGCATCGATAAATCTCTCTTTTCATTTTATTAACCGACTTTTGTTAAATCCTATGCAGTCACTGCAGTGACTGCATATAAATATATGTTATATGATATTTAAGTCTATCGCTCGAAAAATCACTTATAATAAGACGCATAATTTAAAACTCAATAATAGATATCGTCTTGATCCCTTTTCCAACATTTTATGAAAAACTGCAAAAGTAAAGAACTAATTCAAAAAAATTATGTGTTAAGAATTAAAGCAAATGCAATTTGCAATGTACTGCTTCCTATGGTTATTGTATTGATCACAATATTTGTTGAGGTACCAATTACAGACACACTATCTCCACTGAGGTTCGTAACTTACATCAAACCTTCATTATTGTCTTCTGGATTCTGTGGGATGTTACCCTCAAATTGTTTCTCGTCATTTGTTAGTATTAGTTTATTGTCAAGTTTATTCTCATTTTCACATTCGGTGTCTTTTGCACACTTGTTTTCCTGTTCTTTGATGTCTGTTTTTACCTTTGCCTCATTTCCTTGTGCAGACGATGGAACACTGTTTGAGTATATCCCATTTGCTAGCAAAACAGAAGAAAGGAAAAGCATTCCCATATTGCAAATGCATTTATCTTGTTCATTTCTATAATAAAAATCTAGAAAAAATATATAGTGTTTGTCAATCTTTGTACATTACAAGATTTCTGTATCATTTACTAGAACATCATAACAAATCTTGTTTGGTATAATCCAGCATTTTATAATTTTAAGAAACAGATTGCATTAACCCCTTGCTATCTTGAAGGGAATGTAATTCGCTTGTTCTGTCCCAAGCCTCTTTATTTTCAAACTTTATAAAGATATAATGCACCCATTAGATTTATTATTTATAGAAAATAAAATATTAAAATGATTTTTACTTCTAAACACCCAATACCGACTAACGATGATAATTTAATAATGATATTTATAAAAAGGATTTGTGTTATTATTAATTATCAATTAATATTTTCTGATAAAGAAATATTGTATTATTTTATTTTTCGGATGTTAGTTCTAATTAAAAATTGCATATCGTGCTATAATTAACGAAAATTCCACTACCTTTTCATTTATGGATAAGCCATCTTGTATGTTATCATATTAAAATATTTAATTTGTTTTACTAATTTAGTTACTAATTACAATATCAATAAAATATATACATCTTGGATCGAATGGTTTGTGCTATGAATCTAATAAAAAAGAAGATTTACAATTTTATTGTCCGACCTTAAAATCGAATCTTCATCAAAACATAAGAATTACCTTAAATATTCCTACTGACTATAGAAGAAATTAAAAAGATGAATTGATTATATTTGTTGCTTCATGATTTCAGTCATGTATCTAAATCTGCTAACCAACATAACGCGCGTATGCCAGGCATGAAACAATACTCTCCGCCGCGAGTTATTACAAATCTAGGGAGATTATAGAAAGTTCTTCTAACTGGTTTGCGTGGGACTATAAACTTTCCTAATCCATCGCTTGCTCCTGCTATAGGGTCCTTGTCATCTCCTGCTCCGATAAATATTCCGCTATTTACCCATTCGGATTGAACAAATTCAAACTGGCGACGAATATGTGCCCCTATGAATACAAACATTAATCCTCTATCTAACCCATCATCTTCCAGTACTTCTTCAGGGAGAGATGGGCCATAATTGGTGCCGCGCCGGATCATTCTGTGAAGATTTACTTTGGTGAAATCCCCAAGAGTGTCACGGGGATTCATTCTTCGAATGTGCGATCCCAGTGGCGTGCAGAATCCTTTTGGATCCATATTTTGAAAAAGAAAATTATTATTACGGTTGTGGTCTGCACCCAGTTCATGATCATCTCGCTCAGGACAAAGTGCTAATGGAGCACCACTTCTCCACCGGCCCATCATCTTTGCAGCTATCAATTCCTCTTCTTCCGGACCTGATGAATTTTCTTTTAGGTATTGGCGGAAAGTGGCCACTCGCTGATGCAGTTTACGAAAAGCAACGTATGTTCCATTTCGACCTAGTAGATCCGGTTTTGGTATTGCTGGAAACTTACCAGTTTCATCAAGATAACCTAATACGAACTCTCCAGCTTTGAGAGGTGATTCTCTGGGATTGGTACCGGGAATTCCACTACCCTCTACTGCTGGATGACTGATTCCATCTCTGAAACCAAAATGTTCCTTTCCCGTCTCCGTTGCATAGCAATCCTGACGCCAGATAGCTTTGATATCATGCAATTCTCGATATGATTTTTTAGCACGTTCAAGTACCGTCTCCAGTTCCCTTTCATTGGGAGATAGCGCCGTAAGGATAACATGTACTTCTTTTGTTCCGAGTGGCTTTTCCCAATTTTCAGGGGAACTCTCTCCAAAGTCTCCAAGTTCATATGCCCGTGCGGCCATTCCCTGTCGAAATTCAGGAGAGAAACTGTCAAGTGATTCTTGCGGAACACCTAAGGCTTTAAGACCTTCAAAGCTCAATGAAACGCTTACCCAAGCATGGCCTGCAGGGCTTGTTTGATGTTTAACTGTTGAAACAACTGTACTTAACTTTTGCATCAGCTGTCGTCCTGCTCTACGATCATCAATTCTAAGCGCAATATAGGTTGCAACATAAGGCGAAGGTCTTGGAGATAGAACACCACTCTGTATATCTTCCAATTCTAGCATATGTCATTTACACCTCAGGCAATCCAATCCACTAATTCTTGGTTTCTAAGATCTAGTTGTCCATTTAGCCAAATAGATTCTTCCATAATCGTCGTAGACTAGATTCACCACCAAATGTGTATGACCAAAGGGTAGCATCTGCTATCAACACATTACCGGCACGTTTTTCGTTAGGAGGTAACCAGAGAAATGAATTGAATTCGTGGTTTCCAGCCTCAGTGAATGGATGTGGGCGCGTCATATTGATTGGTTGTTTTGCTAGAACTTTAACAGTTTTGTCATCATTAGTAGTTAACGCCAAATGTGGAAGATGTGGATGTAGATTGAATGTTGATACTCCATGAAGCCAGCCAGGATTATCCAAGTCTTTGGCAACAGACAACGGAGCAGGCTCCGTGTTATCAGCTGTCCGTCCAGGATTTAGACCAAATCGATTCTCAACTGGAATCCCCAAACCTTTCATTATGGCACGTCCGAATCCAGTGAAACGCTGCTGGCGTCCTACTAAACGATCTGCATGATGTCTATACTCCATCTCACGCATAGCCGGATCTTCTGATGCACCCACCTCATGATGTGGACAGAGAATGAGACAGGTTCCGTCTCGTCTCAGCCATTTCTGAAGGGCATTAATTTCATCTTGAATAGGTGATTGATTGGTGAGCTGATGATCAAGACTTATCAACAGTAGGGTATCTACATCCGAAAGCATTCGATCGTCAATCATAAATCTGTGTCCACCCGGATCAATGCGTTCAAAGTATGGGACTGAATATCCAGATAGATCACTTACTGTCTGCCTAAAAGGTTCCCAATCTCTTTTGAACAATTCTAGTGTTCCATCAATTCCTTGCATGTATGTTTGCGGATTACCTGCCATCTCTTCGTATCTGGGAAAAGATGCTCGACGAACCTCCCACATGGCAGAATAACGGTTATTCAACTCGTAAAGTTCACGACCAGCTTCAGCAGGGTAACTCCAAGAAACATACATGCTGACACGATTACGAGAGCCTTCTCTTTTACGTGACGATATAGTCATATCAGTCATAGTTTCATACTGTCTCCACAGGTTTTACTGCATTTCGTCGAGCATGCGGCTGAATGCATTTCGAACTCTTATTGCCTTCTTTATCTCTTCAACGGTAATACCGGGATATCCCTCGAAATGGAAGAAACTATCCACTTTGTTCTCAGCAAGAAACTTTCTGTAAGCTTCTGGGTCAGCTGCACTATTGGGGTCGTCGGGAAACCCTTCCAAGTCCGGAAAGAATCCTGCTACTCCAGATTCAGCAAAGATCTTGGCGGCATCATCAATGTATCTGTCCATATCCGTATCGAAAGAAGCATAATAGATGAATCTTGTATCATTATCAAAAAGAAGCCAACGTGCATAGTGAAGTGTAAGTGGTTTTAATAGTTTATCGATCTCTTCCCATGGTATTTTATCTCGTTCTGCTGCCTTGGCACGGATACTTGAGGCCCTGCCAGGTTTTACTTTAGAAACAAATGTAAAATGTTGTGTTTGGCGTTTCTGTTTCTCTTTTTCCATATCATATTGACATGTATTAAAATATTAAACGTTTATGTAAAAAAGTTAATGTTAAGTCCGATAAATTATCATGAGAAAAAATTGACATGACCGGTGACTATGATTTACTCATGTTAAAAGTATCAGTGAAAATTAT
>CAZHFI010000081.1:0-6215 GCA_964531845.1 uncultured Nitrososphaeraceae archaeon | reverse complement strand
GTGGAAATTGATAGTAGGGTAATTGGAAATGGAAGAATGGGAGATATAACAAAGAAATTGAAAAAAATGTTTAAAGATGTTGTTAGTGGAAATGATAAAAAATTCAGTAAGAAATGGTTAAGGTATGTAAATAATTAAATAATTTTATATCTTGTATAAATAAAATATATGGTACCACAAAATAGTAAAAATTCAAATGTTTACCTTAATTGGTCAGATATTGAAAATTTGGTTCAAAAAGCAGTAGAAAAGATGAAAATCTATAATAGAAAATATGATGCCGTTATTGGTATCACAAATGGTGGTATTGTGCCAGCTAGGCTAATAGCTAGAGAAACAAATATAGACAATATAAATTTTATATATATGTCAAACAAACAGATTCAAAATAATATTTTATCACATTTTAGTAAAGATAAAAAGTATCTAATGGTAGATGATATATATGATAGTGGTCGTACATTTACAAGTATTTCCAGATTACTAGAAACTATTAAAATTGAATATGATTTTATGTTTTTGTTAAGTAGATATAAGATAAAAAGTAATTTGCTTTCTAAAAGCAAGATATTTGTTGGAAAATGTTTGAATCATGAAAGATGGATTGTATTTCCGTGGGAAAAAAGATAGTAAAACCAAATTTTGCTTTATCACAGCATACGAAGTAAGTTATCATACATTAAGAAAGTTATATCCACATATTGACAGAGAATGTTTCATAAATAAACCCATAGAACCTGATGAATTTGTGAAAATAATAAAAGGAGATATCAAATGGTTCAATTCAGTAAGTTTAATGCTATAATAGCTTTATAATTTTTGTGAATCTGATTTTGATGTCTTTGTATCTAATACAAAATAGAATATGTTATGTGAGCAATAGGTAAACCAATCACACTATGTAAGATAGGCCCATAGCGTCATGCACATATGATATTGAATTAAGACGCTGGTTTTGAAAACATGAACAATTCATTAAATACTACAACAAAAAAAGAGTACATATATCATTGAACTACATAATAATAAGGCAATTTTATTCTAGTAGAGATGCAATGCATATAGTGGTATAGTAAATACATTAAGTTATTTCATTTTAATTTTTATACTAGCGCATCAGTTGTCTTTACGCTTTTTTTCTTTTAATATATCTTTTATCATTTTAGTCAAATCATTAATATCTATTTTCTCATTCAGATAAGAAAAATCGTTGGGTATCTTTTTGAGTTTTGTGTTTATATCTTCCAAAATATTGCCAAGTTCATAAGAATTAATATCTTGGAAGAATTTTTTTTGATTCTTGGATAGAAGTGAGCTTAATATACCTTTAATAACATCTCTTTTTGAATTTATTACAATATTATAAAAGCCCAGATATAATAATAAAGATGATAAAGGAAGGAACATAGTTAATCCTATACCAAATGGAGGATAGGGAACCATTTTTAATATTGAATTTTGATTGGAACTAAAAAAAAGAATTATCCCCATAGCTAAAAGTAATAGAGTAATATTGACTCGTTCATTATTTATTTTTATTATCAATAAAAAAAATGAGAAGGCAAAAAATGTGCCAGCAATTTGTCTGATTCCACCAAAAAGTAGAATATTAATATAGTTAGCCAATGTTGGATCTTCAAGCCTCAAATTGTCAAGAATATGAAAAAAATTAACTTCTAATGGTCCAGAAAAATAGACAAGCGGTATTAAAGTTAATAATATAAATCTCAGTTTCCCGATAAGATTAGAATAATTTTTAGTAATTATTACTGTTGCAATCCAAAGAATAATGAAATTTGCAAAATATGCATAATAAAGAAAATTACCTATTATAATATCACTGCTGCTATATGCACTCCAAGGATTCCGGATGGGTGTAATAAAAAAAGGATCGTCCATAGTCTCAATAGCAACTTTATAAATAGTGAGAACTTCTGTTACAATAAATGAAATTATTGATAGCATATAAATTAAAATAAATAAATTTTTTGTAGATTTATACAAAATAAATATGTTTCTAATTAAAAATAAAAAAATAATGATAGATAAAGAATAATTAATAAAAATTATTAGATGATATAAAAATAAATTGTATTTTTGAAAAAATAAGATCTGAAAAATTATAACCAGAAAATTAAAGCATGTCATATAAAATGCATAACTTAAAATTTTTAATACGCTTTTATTTTTTACAATTAAATTATTGTTTTTTACAAATTTTAAAATAAAAAAATAAGCAACAATATAAGCCATGACAATACCGAAGAAAAATATACTGGTATATATAGAGGACCGAAATTCGGGTATGCTAAAGTAAGGTATCACAAAAGCAGTATCAAAAAAACTTAGACCCATTATTAAAAATATTGTTAGAGAAAAGTAATTTCTAAATAATAAATGTAGGTTCAACATTTTCTTTATCTAATTAATTGTAAAAAATATCATATCTTATTTTATTTTAAGAAGATATTTAACGTAAATGTGATAATCTTCCTCAGTAGGTAAACCATCTGGTCCAAGTGCGGTTTGATCACCCTTGATAATAAGTTCATGGATTCCTACTGGAAGAGGTTTAAGAAATAGAAAATAACCATCAGTAAGTGCTCTGTACATTCCAGCTGCTTCTTCATATATGTTATCTTCAGGAACTGTAATATTAAACCAATAGTGACCTATTCTATTTTTCTGAAAATCGACAATTTCGGTGCCATTAAGAAGAGCCTTGACTTTTGAACGATCTATGCCCCGATCAACACATGTAATTACATCCTGATCATTTCTTAAATTGGCTTCACCGTAATCGCATTCACCACCTAGCACCTGAACAATAATTGATTTATCTTTTGGAATAGTACATTCTCGGCTTTCCGATTTTCCACTTGGACCATCAGCTAGAAACCAAACAGGACCACTTTGCGATATTGAGCATCTTTCAGGTGTATAATTTTCTCGCGGGTGTTGGGATGAGGGAATTGATATATGCCATTGCCACCATTTTGAAGCCCACTCTGGATAACTTATACCATAAGGTAAATCAGATAATTGATAAATATAATCGGAAATGGAATATCCAGTTAGCAGATAAGTCTGAAAAAGAAGTAGTAAAAATATAGGTAGTAACCACAATACAATGTTATTCATAAAGATTTCTATTAAAAATTTTATTTAAGATTATCGGTCCTGCGGTGTTAAAGAATAGTAATGATTATTTTTTCAAGGTAACAAGTGGCGGTCTGAAAGAAAAAGAAGTGTAGATGTATTGTTTAGACGGGAAGACTTTAGAAAATGGTAAATCTGAAAAAATACTACACGATAATGGTAACAGTTTACGTCTAGAATGTTCAAGCATTTTCTACAGCATAACAACATTCAAGACAAAACTATTCCTGTCAGACATCCATAACTACAGGAAAAGATCGGAGCATAAAATCAAGATTGTAAAAAATGAGTTTCTGGCAGTAGAGAACACATATGGTATAGAAGAGGACAGTACAATATATCATATTTTTGCTAAAGAATACAATGAAGAAAAAGAACATGTAGATATAATTGGACACGCATTACCTGAAATGTTTTCAATGAAAGGAAGATTAAATAATTCCATTTTAGATTGTAAGTCAATAAAAACTATAAAACAATAAATAGTATATTTTTCAAATTCGAATGATGAGTAATTTTTATAACAAACACAAATCTATTATAAAAAAGTCGGTACATTTTATTATTTTAAGTTTAGTATTATTATTAATAAATAATAATATCATAAATTCTTTTATTTTTGCAACTAATGATATTAAAGTCTGTAGGAATATTGCGTCTAATAATCATGGAAATTCTCAAACTATCTCTACTGGCCTAGATCGAATAGATGGTGAATTTATTGGAAGCTTGCATTCTACAATAGATTTAGATGTAGCTATTATGGATACTGGCATTGATCATAATCATGAAGATTTGAATGTCTATAAGGAAATAGATCTAACGGGTTTGAATAATACTGATGATCAATGTGGTCATGGTACGCATATAGCGGGTATAATAGGAGCAAAGAATAACGAATTAGGCGTTTTGGGGGTAGCTCCTGGGGTTAGATTATGGGATATTAAAATTTCCACTTGTGATAAACCTAATGAAGATCCAGTGGCAACTGAAAAGAGCTTTCTTGATGGATTAAAGTATGTTATAGATAATTCTGATGAAATAGATGTTCTTAATATTAGTCAAAATCAGCCTTGTCCAGAAACACCAGAAGGAGCTTGTAATCCTGATACCTACAAAAAAGAAATAGATCGGATTGTCAATAGTGGAATCGTAGTTGTTACTTCTGCAGGTAATAATAAGGATCATGCTTCAGACTATATCCCTCCGAGATTAAGCAATGTGATTACTGTTTCATCTATTAGTGATACTGATGGAAAATGTGGGGGTTTAGGACCGATGAGTAGTGTTGGGGAAGCGGATGACGTATTTGATAGTAAAAGTAACATGGGTGAAGCAATAGATATAGCTGCTCCCGGAATTGATATATTTTCTACTCTTCCTAATAATGATTATGGAAATATGTCAGGAACTAGTATGGCTGCTCCATTTGTATCTGGTGCTGTAGCTTTAATAAAATATTTACAACCTTCTATCAATAATAACGAAATTTATAATATACTTAGGAATTCAGGATCAAATTCTGAAACACTATGTGATGGTCAAGGTAAAGGATATTTTAAGCATGATGTGGATATATTTTCTGAACCTCTACTCTACATTAAAGATATTGTTAAAGAAGTTGTATCTAGAAATTAAATTTATGTTTTTTATAACAAACCATATTTTTTGATTCTATAATATCAAATATTTTCTATTTTATCTTTATATGTTCTCTGTAAATGATGATGTTAAAATAATGAAACTCCAAAAAATTCAATAAGACTATATGTTACATATGCAAATAAATAAATATATAAACTGTAGCTGCTACCCCGATAGTTAATATTCACATGATAAGTTTCAATATAATTAAATAGATATCAAAAATGAGCAAATATACAAAAAAGACTATATTTTATAAAATCTATGAAAAACATATTTACAGGCCCTATACCGAAAAATGTATTTCATTTTCAGACGAATAAAATGTATGTCAGAGTATTGACAAAATTTAAGTTGTAAACAGAAATATCTAATATTATAATCAATTCTATAAAGAACAAAATTCAAATGATATAAATTAAACATTTATTGTTCTGACACCGAAAAAATAAGATTAAATATTCCCTTTTTTTCTTGGCCTACAGTAAAATTACGCTTTTCATAAAAAACAAAATATAATAGAAACTAGGATGTATAACTAATTATGTAATGTCTATAGATTTAACTTTTTAACCTATATTTTAGGCATAAAAGAAATTATCATGGTTCAAAAAATAATATTAATTAATTTTTCTTATTAGTGCTTACTTGCATCAAATCCTTTAGCTAAACCATATACTACAAAAGTTGTCTCTTTATCTTCATGTGGAACGATAACTTTAATTGAATTAACTTTAGTATCGCTATGGTCAGCTCTCTGACATTCCTTAAACTCTCCATCTGGAGATGTAAGTACCATTAATTTAGAGGTAACGTTGTTATCCTCATCCTTAATTGAATAAGCAATTGATAAGACATGATTATTTCCGTATGCATCCCATATGAGTAATTGTTTTGGCGCTTCGTAAGACTCTAGAAGCTTCTTATTTTCTGAAATCATATTTAAAAGTCCTTCACGATCGTCCTCTTTCAATTTGTCAAAATCCAATTTTGCAGTATAGATGCCACGTTTAATTTCTGCATCGTTAGAAAGATTCAAGAAACATATATAATTAGTTCCTAGTGCCGGCACCCATTTTATATCCGAAATAGATATTTCCATAATATAAACATCTTAGTCCTATTTAAAAAGATTCTTCTATTCATTTGCTACAATAAATGTTAACTTTTAATCTCATTATTTATATCGCATTGTTGTATCCTTTTAATTATGAACTTAATTTAAAGATCCATGACTGTATACACTATATTTTGACTCTGTTAACTTAAGATAATATTCTCACCTTCTAATGTCAGACTGAATTTATTACTTTCGATAGTGTTATACATCAATATGAAAAAGGATATCCAATTATAGGTGTGTTTCAGATCACAATTTCTTCTTCCAGTACATGGATAGTAATCATCAAATC
>CAZHFI010000080.1:0-6270 GCA_964531845.1 uncultured Nitrososphaeraceae archaeon | reverse complement strand
GGAACCACAGAAATGAATTTTCTGATAGTATTTGCTTCTTTAATAACATCATATCCAAATATTTTGACGGTTCCAGAGCTTGGAGTTAGTTGAGTTGCACATATTCGGACAAATGTAGTTTTTCCTGCTCCGTTTCTTCCAAGCAGTGTACATATTTGATTTGAAGATACGTCTAAGTTTAATTCTTCTAAAGCAGAAAGCGAAGAACCTTTGTACTTTTTTGAGACGTTTTTAGCCTCTATTGCAAGCATTATAAATAAAAAATAGATGAATACAAGGTTTTATAAAATAACTTTTTGATTGGATTGGATTTATTTTCTACGGTTATTGTGTTTTCTTTTCTAAAACAAAGTTTTCGTCAACTATTTTTAATACATATATATTATTTTTGAAAATAAATTCGAGCTCATTATTACCTTCTTTTATGTCCACTAATTCCTGACCCTTCATTTCAGTGAATTCTGTCATCAAGATATGATTTTAAATTAATGATATAAGTATTGTTATAATAATATATATGGAAAAATAAATGAAGATGACATGAGTGAATCTAAAAGTTCTATTTCATATGGAATAATTATGATGACCATCATGATTTGTGGTATCAGTAGCTTTGTGATATATCAATTAATTGTATGTAATAGCTGTGGTTTGATTTCAAGTGTATATGGATATCATGGAGAAGAGGTGTCTATCAGTAGCAGTTATGCACATTTCATATCTCAACTAGGGGATAAAGATAAGCAGATAAAAATTATTGTTAACTATACTGTAAACGACCCGTTAATTGTAAATCAGGGGGTAAATGCAGTAATGAAAATATATTCAGAGAATGGGACTGCAATAAAAACTTCATCATATCCAAACGGATTCACATTAGACAATACAGGTACATTGCCAATGAAAACAGGAATTAAAGATAATTCAATAAACAATATTACTGCTGTAGTTCAGTTTACGGACTTGGAGAAGATTCAACCGATTTCAAATTCTATGGCAATAAAGCTTGCATTAGGACAAATAATAAAATAAGTACCATTCTTTATTTATCAATTTTTTTATAAAATATAGTATTAAGGGTAAAAAAGTAGTGTGTTTATTTTGATATTGTTTGTGTTATTATAATTGCAATAGGTTCATATGCAAATATAATCAAGTTCAAGTGAATTTAGTTTGGGGATTTACAAGTACGCATTTTATAAGAGTCCAAACATTGGAATTTTTGCCAAATGTAATGACACTGTTTTAATAGTCCCATTTGGTTTTGCAGAGACAAAATCAGACAAGCTAATGGAATATCTTGATATAAAAAATGCTATCTATACTTCGATTGCAGGAACAAGATTAATAGGTCCAATGATGGTAATAAACAATAACGGAATACTTGTTTCATCTATAACATCAGATGAGGAATTACAGAATCTGAGACATCAAAGTAAGTTGAATGTAGAACGTATAAAAAGTAGGTATACTGCAATTGGAAATTTGATGGCTGTCAATGACTATGGTGCTGTAATCTCGCCATTTATTGAAGAGACAAATAAACAGATTATCCGTGATGTACTTGGGGTCCCTTCAGAAACGATGACTATCGCAGATTTTATTCAGGTGGGGTCGGTACTGGTTGCCACAAATTCAGGGGCCGTTATTCATCCCAATGCATCAGACAAAGAAATAGAATATGCATCAGACATATTGAAAGTAGATATTGAACCTGCCACGATAAATGGAGGAATTCCGTTTTTATCTTCTGGAATAATTGCAAATTCAAAATCAGTTGTAGTTGGAAGTATTACAAGTGGTCCGGAACTAATAATATTAAGTAGAATCTTCAAGTTATAGAATTAAATATTTTTTTGAATATTCAATATTTTATAAAATCTGCAAAGATTGTTGGTCTAGTAGTTTTTCAAAAATAAAAGAATAAAGAAAGATGATAGATTCTAGTTGAATTTAATTTCAATCTTATTTAAATCACTCAATTCTTTATCTACCTGTGCCTTTGTTTCATTTCCATACAATACCAATATGCGGTCGTTATCGTTTATTATGTATTTGTTAAGAGAATCAAGGCTTGTTGCATTGCCGTTAAGATATGTTTTTAGAACATCTTCTTCGAAATTGCAATATTGTTTTTGAGTATCTGTAATAAAGCACTTTGTTTTACCGTCTAATTTCATGTTTACAGAGCGCAGGAAATCTCCAAATTCAACGCCAGTTGCATGTCTGTGCAAAGTTGTTCCGTCATTATTCTCAACGTGAATATATCTGGATTTTACTTGATATTTGGGCTGACTAAAATCAATTGGACTTCCGTGAATCTTTATGAGAAATGCCGCATGTTGATGAGCAGAACCAACAGCACCAAAATCGCTTTTATTATGGGACATAAAAATGGAGATTGATGCAATTAGTACAATGACAAAGGCAGCAGCGATTCCACCAATAATCAAAGTGGATTTTGTCTTTTTACTACGGCTACGGCCTTTGGCAGAATAATTTTTTTTTATATTTTTTTTATTGCTACTTTCTTTGTTTTTGTTGTTATCATTCTTTTTGCTATCCGCCATGAATAATCATATAAGATTAAATTTTAGCTTATTTAAAATATTATTTAGAAAAACTAGTTTAAAAATAAACTAGTTTTAACAAGGTTAAAATAAAAATAGACTATACAATAGTACATTGTTTTTAAATGGTTTTATTTTTTGTCAGTCCCATTGGACTTGGTCATGCAAGTAGAAGTATAGCTATAATGGATAAATTAAGTCTGGGCAAAGAAAATATCTTATTTGTTAGTGGTTCTTCTGCATACCAATTAATCAAAGATAAGGGATTTAATATATTAGATAGATACAACCCTCCAAAATTCAATGTCAAAGAGGGAGTGCTAGAAAATTCTTTTATCTGGTTATTACGATATTTTTCTTACTATAAAAAATGCAAAAAAATTTCAAACCAGATAATAAACTGTAATAATGAAAATCTGATTGTCAGTGATGAGGATTTTGCTTCTTTGGTAGTTGCAGGAAAACTGAAAAAGAAAAGAATCCTGATAACAGATATTACAAATACATCCTTTACTAGTGGGTTTTTGTCCTACATCGAGAGAAAGATGAACGAACAAATGGATAAAATAATCAAAAGTTGTGATTGCGTGATAATTCCAGATTTTGGTGAGGACAAAGACAATATAAAATATGTAGGCCCCATTGTGAGGGAGACTGTAAAGAGTAGAGATAAGCTCAGACAAGAATTTGGATTTGGTAAAAAAACCATTGTTGTTTCTATTGGTGGCACTGATTTGGGAAAATATTTACTGGAAAAAACAATAACGATTTGGAGAAATATCAAAAAAACCCATGATATAGATTTGGTGGTAATATCTGGTCCATCACTACAGATGTCTTTACCGTCACTACCAACTGAAGACTATAAGAGTTTAGGATATGTCAATAATGTGCACGAGTATATTTTTGCAGCTGACCTTGTAGTTTCACTGGCTGGTCGTTCCACAATGGATGAGGCAATTGTTTATGGAACACCAGGAATATTTATTCCCATTAAAGATCACTTTGAGCAGGAACAGGGTGCTAAAAGACTTGGTTATGAATATAAAGATATTTTTAGATTGGAGGAATTAATTTTAAAAATAATAAATTCAGATTTTAAGAGAAATAATGTCAAATACAATAAAGATGTAATTGGTAGTTTTGGAATAGATGGTGGAGCAAGCAAAGCTGCCCGCATTATTTCAAAATTTCTTTAAATGTCAAAATTAATTAATGCTTAATTGATTAATTGAGATGCTGGCTAAAATAGATGAGTAAAAAAGAAAGTATTATTATTGCAAAGTTTGGTGGAAGTGCCATTGGAAATGAGGGAGATTTTATCCCTATTGTAGTTAATAGAATAAAAGAGATGAGTAAAAAAAATAAGATTATTACGGTTTTTTCAGCACCCATTATCAGCTATGATGGAAAATCAAGGTCCATGACAGATGTTGCCATAGATGTTGGCAGAAAGTATGCTGCATCCAAACCCATTGATATTGAAATATTGAGAAGGATTTATGATATAATTGCAAAAAAATATGTTTCTCAACAGTATTTGCAAGAGTTTAATGAGATTCTAGATAGATTCTATTATCTTGTAAAGACATCATTGAACAATGCACGTGACAACAAGAGATTTACAGATGTAACACGGTCAAGAATTCTTGCATATAGCGGAGAGATAACAATGTCGTATTTGATGGACTATATCATGAAAAGTAACGGGATAAAGTCAGACCATGTAAAGATTGAAAACTGGCCGATAATAACTGATGACAATTTTGAGGGAGCAAACTTTATGCTAAATGATTCAAGACAGAAAAGGGAACACCTATTGGAATTGATAAGTGAAAATGAGGTGATTTCAATAGGTGGATTTATTGGAAAAACCATGGATGGTCTTGAAACAACATATGAGCGAGGTGGTTCAGATAGAACTGCTGCAGATATTGCAATAATACTACATGACCTATACGATACGGAAGTTGACCTTGAAAAGGATAATGTAGTTTTAAGTGCTGATCCAAAAATTGTAAAGGAGAATTTAGATTATGTAAGATATCTTTCATATAATGAGGCCACATTGGCTGGTATGTTTGGAATGAAAATACTGGACCCAGTAGCAATTAAAGAGATTGATGATAACAATCTGGATATTCCTATTGTAATAACATCTATTTCTGACCCTTCCAAAGTAACAACAATACGAAGATCGTTTGTAGATGATGAGAAAGAAAGCGATAATATGCTTATAAAAATAGTAACTGGAAAAAGACATTGTGCTATAGTCAGGATGGAAAGTATCGCAGCTATGTATCTTGTTGGTTCTCTTGAAAAGGAAAAACAGTACTATAATTTCATCAAACTGTCACCATATAAAAACGAAAATGTAGAAATGACAAGAATACTGTTTCTGGATGCAGATTATGTAAAAAAAAATGAACACAAAATTAAAGCGTATTATTCCAAGACCGAATTTGTTTATGGCAGGGGTGTAGTTACTTTGATTGGAGATAATATGTGGAAGGTATCTAAAATTGCATCTACTGCAAGCAGCACTGTTGGAGATTATGACATTAACATACTGAATCTGGATGCACAGGAAGAAACATCAAGAATATTGATAATTGTAAATGATAATGGCGATAATGTAGCCAATGCGATAAAGGCAATACATTCACAGCGTGGAAATATACATAACAACAGTAGTAATAGCGATAATGACAAAAGAAAATGAAAAGGAAGTTAGCAATAAAGGGAAAAAAGAATAAGTTTGAAGGAAAAAAGGTGTAATATATCACATTGAATAATGCAGAAAAAGTACAAAAACAAAAACAGCAGGAAATATGGATAGATAACAAGTTTGTAAAGTGGGATAATGCAAAAATTCATGTACTAACGCACGGACTACATTATGGAACAGGAATATTTGAAGGAATTAGATGTTACAATACCTCCAAAGGCCCTGCATTGTTTAGACTTTCAGAGCACCTCCAGCGTTTCCATAATAGTGGTAAAATATACTTTATGGATATAGGATACTCAAAAGAAGAGCTTGAAAAAACTGTTATAGAATTGGTCCGACGTAATGGTATTGATGAATGCTATGTAAGGCCCATTGCTTTTTATGGTTATGGCAAGATGGGTGTAAATCCATTGCCAAATAAAGTATCTGTTGCTATTGCCCTATGGAAATGGGATGAATATCTTAAAGGTAAATCTGGTAACAAAAATAATGAAAAGAAAAATCAAAATGATAATATCGGTATTGAAGAGGAGGGAGTAAGAGTAATGGTTTCCAATTGGACACGTATTGATCCAAGGTCTATGCCAGTCCATGCCAAGGCGACGGCAAACTATGCAAACTCGGCTCTAGCAAGGGTAGAAGCTTTGAAAGCTGGATTTGATGAGGCAATACTTTTAAACTCGTATGGAAAAGTTGTCGAGGCCAGTGCAGAAAATATTTTTATAGTAAAAGATAATGTATTGGTAACACCGCCGTCCTCATCAGGTTCACTAAATGGTATAACAAGAGATTCTATATTGACTTTGAGTAGGGAAAATAATATAGAGATAAAGATAGCTGACTTTACAAAAGATGAATTGTATACGGCAGATGAGGTATTTTTGACAGGTACTGCTGCCGAGATAAAGCCAATTGTGGAAATTGATAGTAGGGTAATTGGAAATGGAAGAATGGGAGATATAACAAAGA
>CAZHFI010000079.1:3994-6287 GCA_964531845.1 uncultured Nitrososphaeraceae archaeon | reverse complement strand
TTACCATTACTGTATGAAGGTAAAAGAGTGTAACAGATGTTATGGGATAATACAGCAGTAGATGATTTCTATAAAACTATATTAAACAAGAAACTAACAATACGTACAGTATTAAGTAATGATGCAGATCCAAATACTAATGATGAACTATCTCTAAGTTCTATCCAAATGGATACTACTAATGGTGGATCTGCAGTATTAAATATCAACAAAAAAATTATTACATATTATCCACCAGAAAATTTCATTGGTAAGGACACATTTGATTATGCAATCTCGGATGAAAATGGAGAAAGTGATAAAAGAACAGTAACAATTGAAATACTAGATACCAACAAACCTCCTCAAGCCTACACTATTGATTTCTCACTGACAGGGATAGAGAAACAAGTAATTCACCTAAAAGGGTATGATCAGGATGAAAATGATAAGAAACTCTATCAGATAATGGAACATCCAGTACATGGCTTTATCTCGCAATTTGATGAACAGAGTGGGCAATTAACATACAATCCTGACGGTCAATATGTGGGACAGGATAAAATTTTGTTCAAGGTGTATGATGGAAAGGATGAAAGCAATGAAGCAACGGTACTAATCGATGTCTTATCTTCAAATATTAATGGGAACACTAAAGATAAAGACAAGCAAGGAACTGAGTCCCTACTCAATGGTTCAGAAAATACAAGGCCTATGGCATTTTCAAAACCAAGGATTGTTTCGACAAATGTCATGACTTCCGTTAGCATTCAAGTTTTGTATATTGATAATGATGGAAAGGATATCACATATAACATTCCGGAAAAATCTGAATTAGGTGCAACGTTGACCTTTAATTCACAAGACAATACAATACTTTACGATCCTACTTCTATACATTTAGAACAATAATCACTTCCAATATTTGATGATTGGTTTGAATTTTCGATTAATGATGGTATGGACAATGATAACAGTGAAAGTAAACCAGTCAAGGTGAATATCGTAGTCAATCAAAAATCGAAATTTCCAAGCTTCGGTAGTTTCTATCAAAGATGACAAGTTAAAAAAATTTTTGAATGATATAAAATAATTTTTACACTGATAACACAAACTGGATATTAGTAACATAAGCTCGTTAAATCAAAATGATATTACTAATTTAATTACATGAACATATTTGTTTTAATGGGCATTTACTGAAAGAGTAAATCCAAAATTATTTGGGGGTGAGCGTTACATTTATAGAAATTATATTAACCCCAAAATACATATTCAAACCACAATGAAAAATCATAGTCCAAAATACTGGATAAAGAATTTAGATTTGAAAAAACATCCAGAAGGGGGCTATTTTAAAGAGATATATAGATCTGATAAAAAAATAAAAATTGATAAAGAAATTAGGACGTACTATACAAGCATTTACTATCTGCTTGAAGGCAATGATTTTTCATCTTTTCACAAAATTAAATGTGACGAAATATGGAATTTTTTTACTGGTTCCTCTATTACATTATATTTAATAGATGATAAAACAAACCAAATACAAAAGAAGATTTTAGGACCTAATTTTGAACATAAAAATTATTTTCAGATTTTAGTGCCTGCAAACACATGGTTCGCGGCAAAAGTGAACGATGCAAAATCCTATTCATTGGTGGGTTGTATTGTCAGCCCAGGATTTGAATTTTATGATTTTGTAATTGGTCAAAGAAATGAACTCGAAATAAACTATCCTTCACTGAAGAATTGGATAAGAAAATTTACCAAATAATACCACTATTTTCAAATATATCTTAATTTAATATACCAAAAAATTTCTTACGAAAAGTTTAAAGAAATGTTCGATAATATTGTACATAATATGATTGATGTTTTAATTACTATTATGTATCTAAAAATTTAGAAGTATATGGGACTTTTTGCCCATATGTTGTTGTGGTTGTTAGAATCATATCATTATCTGTTCATATGTCTTTGTATTAGCCAAATAAAGACGGCATTTCATATGGGAGTCCGTCACTGCTAGTTGCTAATGCTTTAGGATTGTTATTTTGGTTAGTAGTTTTTGCCTTATAATGTTGCATGTTATTATCTTTGTAGTATTGTATATTATGACTATTTTCAGATTGTGTTATTATCACTGGTTGTTCGTTTTCAATAGTCATTGTTGCATCTTTGTTTCCAAGAGTAATAGTCGATGTGACTGGTAGTTCATTTTCCAAATCTACTACTGCTGGAACTGGAGGTTGTTCGTTTTCGATTACACCTCCACTTATAATTAACGTAGATGGTTGCTTATCAACTGGAA
>CAZHFI010000079.1:0-3894 GCA_964531845.1 uncultured Nitrososphaeraceae archaeon | reverse complement strand
TCTCTTTTGAAGCTGGTGTTACCATCGGTTTAGCCTTATCAACTGGAATCTCTTTTGAAGCTGGTGTTACCATCGGTTTAGCCTTATCAACTGGAATCTCTTTACTTACTGAAGTCACACCTTTGTTTGTTTTCCCATTTGATAGCAAACTAGGAAGGTCGCTTTCTGTTTTGAAATCTTCAACATTTATTGGTCCCTTATTAGTACTTGCAGGAGATATATTGGCATTTTTATCATTCGTTGTTACTTGACTCAAAAATGATTCTTTTGGTTGGACACTAAAGTTTGTTACTTTTGATGAATTAGAATATCCATCTTTTGATACTAACACTTTTATATTGTATGGTCCAGGTTTACTGTCGCCACCAACTTTCCAAGATATTTTTGTTTTTCCATTTTCGTCTGTAGAACCAAAGAGTTGCTTTACAAATCCAGTAGCAGTACTAATAAAGGCTTTTACATTTGCTTGTGGTATGTCTTCTTGTGTTAATGGATCAATTACATTTATGTCTAATTCTTGAAATTCGCCTTGGTTGAGTTGATCTTTCTTAAGGTTCAGTCCGATGTTGAATTGATGTAATGCATTAACAACATTTTGACTTGCGTTATTTGTAGCTGAGGAATTATTTGGAGTTGCTAAATAAGTAAATTTTGTTGACTCATTGTTCTCATTGAATGACATTGGAAATGCAGCTGTTTGTTGTGGTTCGCTTGGTTGTAGTTGATTTATTGAATTACTTGAAGTGATATTATTATTTTCTACATCTGAAGTATTTGTCAGTATTTTTGGTTGTAGTTCTTCACTTATTGAATTACTTGAAGTGATTTTATTCTTATTTTCTATATTAGTCACATTTGAACCTGCTGTGATATTTTGAGTTGAATTAGTACTATTTACAACTGTTATTGCATTAGATGTAATATTTTGATTCCTTATTCCAGTTACATTAATACTATACCATTTCGATAAAGTATTTGCGTTATCAAAACATGAAATTTTTGATGTTAATTCGTTGGCCCCTTCAATTATCTCATGATATGTTTTAGTAAATGTAAAATTCCATGTTGAAAAATCTTTTTCTCCATTTGTACCAGTTGCCTTCACTTTTTGAAAAGGTTTTAGGTCATTCCAGTCCACATATACTTGGCAATTTGTCTCTGCATCATCTGATGAAATACCAGATATTAATAATTCACCCACTGGAATTTCTGCATTTGACTCTGGAGCTGTTATCTTTACTGCCATATCTGTTAAAGTGGGCGCAGAATTGGAAGTATTTGATTGATTGCCAGAGATGGTTGCATTCTGTGTTTGTGCTATTACTAAATTCCCAGAGAAACTTCCAGTACTGAGAATTGAAACCAATGTAGCAAAAAGTATACTTGTTAAAACAAATATTCCATTCTTCATATTCGTTAATAAGTACAAAAGTTGTTATATTTTTGATTTTGTCAGCTTTTTACTATAGAAATAAAACTTTAATTTTAAAGATAATTTTCTTACTATCATTTTGTACTATTGATTAAACAATAAGAGGAATAGATTAAAATGTAAAAAATTAGTAAAAAAGAGAAAAAAGAAGATAGTAATCGTGGATTAATTTTACTACCTTTTTAATATGGATTACTTACCTATTCTAAACATCTTTGTTCCACAGACGGTACAGATACCTTGTGTTGCTGGCTTGCCATTTTTCATGGTGACCTTTTTTTCGTCTTTCATATTACGCTTTGATTTACATTTTACGCAGTATGCTTCCATAAGAATCGATTGTAATACCTAAATAAAATCTTTGATATAAAAGATGGATATAAGAATTTTTTAGATTTATTTTTTTAAAAAAAATTTGATATTTGCTTGAGAAAATTGAAAAATTTATAACAAACACATTATGAATTAATGCGTAATTCATCATGCAATTTTACCAAATCTATAAAAAATGAGGAATTGGGATAACTAGTATGCATGTACTTCTTTTTTATGTCCTCTCAAAGATTTGTACGTAGAAAATCTGTGTTCACATTTGTCACATTGCCAATGATTTGCACGGGCATCTTCATAATTTTCAAATTTTTTAGACTGAACCTCAAATTTTCCAGTTTTAAGATCATAATTAATTGGATTGTAATTTAACTTGAATCTCAGTTTGGTCGAATTCGATGTCAAATATGTAATCATTATTTAATGTATTGATAATTAAAAAATATACAAGCTTATTTTATCTGACTTATTCTAAAAAATTTATTACCCTACAATAGCTTACTAAAAATAGAATAGATAAAAATTTTTATTGTTATGTAATATGTAATATTGTATTGTCTTTCGATAGTATTTTTGAAAAAGGTAGTAATATAATTGAAAAAGGAACCAGCATAATTGAAAAAGGAACAAGTTTATCTTCAAGCATACCACCGTTTATGAGTTCAAAAATTAAGGATATTCTTGGAAAAGATGGAAGGGAAGATCCAATCCAGTTTTACTCTAAGGAGGAGATAAAATTTTATGAATTTCTAATAAATGCTAAAAGAGAAATAGATATCATTCATCTAAACCTTAACCAGATTATTTCGGTAAATTATATTACACTATTGAGAAATTTATTAAAAAGCGGTATATTGGTCAGAATTTTAATGCCGGACCCTACACTTGCATTTATCAAGGAAATTCAACAATTGACTGATATTTCTAATTTTGAAAATAACTTGTTGTTGACATTATCTGAACTATGTAACATGAAAATAATTTCCTTAAATCAAAAAGAGCTAAATTGTTTCGAATTAAAAATTTCTAAAACTATACCTACAAATAACATGATAATTTTAGACAAATATAACGACTCGGATGCGATAATGTTGGTTGAACCACTTCTTTATGGTTCCTCAAACACAAAACGAATCATTGAAATAAATAGGAAGAAAAATAAAGATACATTTGAAATGTATTTAAATTCATTTAAAAAATTATGGGATACTAGTAACGAATATTCATGTGAGTGGGAATTATTAAAAATGCAATCTAAACAAGAAAATCCGAACATTTGAATCTAAAGAAAATAAATAATATTATAAAACTTAGGATATTGTAATATTGACATGGATACCAAATTATTTTCTAAAATACTGGTTCCAGTGGACGGTTCAGAAAATTCTATACAAGCAGCAAAGTATGCTATAGACATGGGTTCGAGATACAATTCTCAAGTAGTTTTAATTAACATAATTTATTCTCCACTTAATACAGAAATTTCAAATCTATCTGGATTGACAACACCCACTCAAATTGAACATATTGTTGAAAAGGCAAAAAATGAAGCAGAAAAGTACATTGAAAAGATCATTCAAGATTATAAAAACAATATAAATGGAGATGATGTCAATATAAAAAAGGAGATTCTAACAACTTCCATTTCTGTATATAGTACAATTTTAGAATATGCTGAGAACGAAAAAATAGATCTAATCGTAATGGGGAGTAGGGGAATAACCGGACTAAAAAAAATACTTCTTGGAAGTACATCATCGGGAGTAGTGACATACGCACACTGTCCCGTAATGATAATTAAATAAGTAACTATCTTATCACACGTGAAATTAGATATTTTTTTGTTTTACAAGGAATTCTGTTATATTTGAATTATTCTGATAAATTAATTCCTGCAGAATACATTTTTTCATATCTTTTTATGTAGATATTGATATTTGTGTTTTAGAATGTTTTTTATAAATACAACATTAATCGACGATAAAATCTAGATTCGATCATGATAAATTAGAAGTTAACCAGATTGAGGAAAAATTATTTTTATCTATGTAAAAGCAAGAATGTGTAAAGCATTTAAAATGTGTTTTAATAACTAATACTGGATTGAAAATTGCCTCCATGAATCTTCCTCT
>CAZHFI010000078.1:0-6310 GCA_964531845.1 uncultured Nitrososphaeraceae archaeon | reverse complement strand
TACTGTTGTCTGAGGTTTGCTTATAATCGCAAAAACCGGATATTCCGCACATTAGGTTTACGCGATCCTCTTAAATAGATAAGTAAAAACGGCTCTCCGTACATTTATTCTATGCAAAACAAAATTTCTTGCAGTGAAATGTCTTTCTATTGCATCCTCGCTAGTTGGGGTTAGAATTTATTTTGGATTTGGAATAGGATAACGATGGATTGTAAACAAATTCTTCTGTATTAACATTTGTTCTGTCACTGTAATATTTGGTTCCTAAATCAAAAATTATTCCGGTAGTTCCAATAGCAATAAGAACAAACCAGCCAAGGTATGATGCGCTTGTCATCCAAATAATGAACTGTGGTACTAATATGTACTTATAGTTTAATGAGAGCAAAGAAGTATTTTTTAGTGCAAATGATTTTGATAACATTGATTTAAAGAGATAATAAAACGCAACAATTAGAAATATAAGCCCGGACTGAAATACCAATTGAATGTAAAAATTATGTGCTGAACGATGATATGTTGAAGGTGCAAGATTACCGGTTAAAAGATAAATAGGGTTATTCCCTATATCATTCAAATACATAGCCCAATAACTCATTCTCAGGCCCAATCCAAAATACTCTGAATCTGAATGCTGCTCCAATCGTTTGACAGTCGCTAAACCGAAATATTCATAAACATAGAAAACTGCAACAAAAAATATAAGAAGTAATATAAACGATTTGAAATTTAGTCTCTTTGAATACTCCAGCACAAAAAATAAAATTAAAATATTTGTAATTATAAATGCAGTGCGTGACCCTGTGAGCATTATTCCGGATGCTATGAAGGATAAATAAAAAATAAATGGATACGGCTTAATCAATTTATTTTTAAACATATAAAATAGAATGCCTAAAAATACTGCCATTAAGGCGCCCAAATCATTAACATTCAATCCGGTTATTCCGGCATAGCGGTTTGATTCATCATACATCTCAGCTCTTTCCAATCCAACACCATATTTATCTACTGCGAAACCGAGTGATCTGAACAAATCTTCAAAAAGCATGGAAAGTGTCACTATCACACCAAAAACAAGAATGGCATTTAAGCCCCGTTTATATTGTACATCACTTATGTTGAGATATTTTAAGAAGTAAAAAACGAATACTAAACGCAATACCGTTTTATAAAATGTACCAAGTCCCTCAGGCGGGGCACCGAAAACAACAAAGTTTTTTATGTACAAGTAAGCCGGTAATACAAGCAAAAAAACTATTCCCGAATAAAATGCATATTTGGTTGTGGGTGATAGTTTTACTTTATTAAAAATACCGGATGTTAACACCATGATCATACCGATTACTAGGATGACGTTATCACCGGAAAAAACCGCATACTTTGCTCCCCCGAATGGTAAAAAGCTTTTTACCTGTAAAAACATAACGGAAAAAAGGAAGATTAGTTCTTTTGTCCTAGTCAATTTTATTATCTCTCCTGAAATTCAGATGTTTCGATTCCAGATTTTAAGATTACTACTTTTTCTAAAAAATCAATTTCGCTCAATGCCTTCAGCTTCACAGACACATTCAATATAGAGTTATTTAACAATGTATAAACATTTTTATAATTTATAAATTCATATTCATGTCTGCATTTTGCAATTACTTTCCCTACATTAAAGTCTGAAAAGTATTTTCTTGTGCCGGGCAAACCGGCATACCATGGATAGCCATAATATAGTACAGGTATTTTTTTTAGAAATGCTTCCCAGCCAATAGTGCCTGTAAGAGTTACCATTAGATCTATTTTGTCAATTAACTTACTTACATCTGCTGTGTAATCCAGAAATTTTACATTTTTTAAGTTAATTAATCCCTCATAAAAATGTTTCTGCCTTATAATACCCTTTGGTTTTGAATAATCAAAAACCCATGGGTGCTCTTTAATATAAACCGTTCCTCTTTCTCCGATTTGTTTGCTCAAATCTTTGATTATTTCAAACTGATTGAAATTCTCGCCGGCTAACGGATATACTGCTAATTCAGGTTCAAAATGCAGCGCAAAAAATATCTTTAATTTTTCACTTGGTGTGAAATCAGATGATAATTTTATATAAAGCTTTTTATCAAAATGTTTTCTGAGAATTCTTAATAACATTAATAAATAATATTTTCTATCGTTTAAATGATGAAACCTATTCTTATAAATAACCTTAAATTGAAGCCGTTGAAATTTTTGAGGGAATAAAAAATTCCTTATAGTAACTAACATTGCTTTTAAAAATGGAACGCTTTTTCTTGGTTGTGCGTTTGGGGCAATTGAAAATTCTTGTACAAGCTTATCATTGTAAAAATTGTTTTCTTCATTATTCAATTTATCTTTTGTCGAATATTGGTCATTATGCCTGTTAAATAGACAGTAATTCTCGATACTGTTTGTAATAAATGTCTTACCCTTAATAGGAAATGTTGAGCTGAAAATTGTAATCAGTCCCAAACTTTTAAATATCAGATAACCAATGTATGAGTAGGGTATGTGAGGCATTTCATGTAAAATGAGTGCTTCAAGATTGTATTGCCTTATTAGATAAAACCAAAATCTGCAGTACTCTGTAACCAATTCGTTATATAATTGCTTATCTAATTCTTCATCCAGAAGATTTCTGTAGAACATTTTAAAAAGAATAATGCTGTTCGAAATCTCATTTATTTTTTTATTCTCTTCTGATGATAACTCGTAATGAAATTTGACATCTAGATTATTAACATCCGCTCTGTTATAAAATTTGGCAGACATTCTGTTTACAATTGAAACCTGCCTCTTCTCACCAATTAATACTATTGGTGTATAAAGCAGGTTATCTATTTTAAAATAATAATCCCAGATTTCATCAAAACACTCAACATATGCAGTATTGTATTTTTTCATAGATTGAAACTAATGGGATTTAGATGACAGTGAAGATAATTATTAACTCACCTTACGCAAACAATTGATACTCATCAACTTTCAAAACTAAAGTCCGTACTGTTTTTCGCTTTTTTCTAACCCCAGACTTAAGAGAGTGTTGCATAAGTGTTTCTTGCTATTCACTAGGCACGTTCATTAGATCGTGCTTAATAAAGTTAAAGAAACCGAATGACTTTTCTATTGGAATCCTTTGGATAGTCCAAATATTCACTCCGATTAAGTCATTGCGAGTTCTCCCCATGGTTTTGGGAGAACGAAGCAATCTCAAATTTGTAGTAAAAGATTAATTTTGGATTGCTTCGCTCCATTTCATTTTGCTCGCAATGACCACACGCACATATACGACAGACCTTAAGGTCGGAGCTATTGAATATAAAATTGTGCATAAGGTAACTTATTAATCTAAATTACCTTAAGAAAAGTCAAAAGGTTAAATGAATCCTCAAAAGAATGAGCAATATTCGAGGTCTTTCCGTTTAAAGTATTTTCTATAAAATCTATTGCCTGCTCAAGAAATCCGGGTTTAAACTTATTTTCACTTTTTTCGAATTTAGAAAATTTAATTTTAGGAATGTACTGCCTGATTGGTTTTTCATCTGTCGGATCAATTATATCAAATCCTTCAAACACCTTTAACTCTTCAAAAGGGGAGAGCTGATAAACTCTTTCACTTTCGGTAAATATCTTCAAACAATAGTTTTGTGGGCTATTCCAAACGGATATAAAACTAACCGGTATTCCTTTTAAGGTCATAGTCCCGATAAAATCGTTCCTTGTTTTTTGAGGGAACAAAAGAATGAAATTTTTCTTTTCAACTTCATAAGAATCGAATAGAAAGAATAAAAGATCGAACATGTGCGAAGAATTCTGAATGAGCCGGTGCTTCAGTAGATTTTCATTCAATCCCTTGATTGGTTCAGGTATGTCAACTAAGACTGAGATAATCTTTTCACTCTTTAAGAGATTCTTTAATTCACCAACTATTTTATAATACCGCCTGTTATAACCGACCTGATATTTTTTTAGGTAATCTTCGGAATAACTATTTATTACTTTTACCACTTTATCTGAACTTAGAGCTAACGGTTTTTCGAAAAAAGCAGGAATTCCCACGGCAGTTACTTCTTCAAATATCAAATTAATTTGGTCCCAAGACGGAATTACCCATAAAAAATCAATTTCAGATTCTGCTGTCATTTTCCGCCAGTCGGTGTAGATTTTTCCTACTCCATATTTTTGAGCAAACGCCTCGGCTCGTGTTTTATTACTTTTATAACTAAGACTGGTTATCTGGACACCAAGATATTTTAAGACATCAGCGTGAAAACTTGCGATGCTGCCGCATCCGATAAAACCGACTCGCAGATTATTATATCCCTTCATATTATGTAAAATTTAAATCTTTTATGGAATGTTTGGCTAAATAATCGAACAATACTTTGTGCTGAAAATATGATGATTTAAAATCCGGAAGAGGGATTGAATCAAAATCATCATTCACAATGCTGCTTATCACTGAAGTCATATACTGACTGACGAAAGAATAGCTGATGTTCTCGCTTATCAAATTCCCTGTGGGATTCTTCTTAACTTTAGTCATCACTCTTTGATCTTCATGAACATTGTAAACAGTAAACTCGGTAATAATTTGTGAAGTACGAAAATTTTCAAAGTTATCATTAGTTATAAAAGCTCTGAAGTTTCCCGATTCCAACTCAATTGAACCTGCGACATCAAAAAATCCCTTACGTTTCTGTTCGTATGTCTCTAAGAACGAAGTATTCTTTATTTCACATCTAGTCAAATTAAATAGCCACATGAAAAGGTCTATCTGGTGAATCCCCACACAGGCAAGTCCCATTTTAGGCAGATTGGCAAAAAACATTCCGTTTTTTACACCGCTGATTTCACTTTTAATTTTTTGATAAAACGGCTGCATCCTTAAGGTAAAATCAACAAAGGATTTCGTGTTATTTTCATCTGCAAGCTGAAGCAATTCAAAGTAATCTTCGTGATTTTGAGTCACTGGTTTTTCACATATTATTGCTTTAGGATGCTTCTCAATAACCGGTCTTAGAATTTTTATTCGATCATTGCTTGTTGTTGCGACAATTACAATTGTGTTTGAGCTAATTTTTGCTGCTGCTTCATTGGTGTCAGTTGAAGTTCCATACTTCAATTCAGAAATGCTGCTCTGCACAAGAAAATCTTTTACCGAACTTAATGAAGCGGGGGAGATATCACACAAGAAAAGATTTACATTTTCTAGTTTACTTATCGCCTGGATGTACCTTTTCCCAAGATTTCCAGTTCCGAATAGGACAATATCGGTCATTTTAATTATAATCTTTCAAGAACCGTTTTTCGCTGCATTGGGTCCTGTTCTGCGATAAGCGGATCTGTATAATAACTGTCGTTTACTAAATGTGTAGTGGATATTTCTTCAATCACTGCTCCATTATCTGAATAGAATGAGTGTAATACACCGCGTTCAATAGTGACAATCTCACCTTTTGAAATTTTATGTGTGATGCCGTTCAAAGTAAGATTCAGATCACCATAGAGAACATGGAACGTTTCTTCTTTTTTCATGTGCTTTTGTTCAGGATGATGCTGCTCAGGAAATACAACAATAATCTTTTTGCAGTACTCTCTATTAACCAAATTTACTATAAGACATCCAAACCTATTATAATTCTCAATTCCATAGTGGTGGTTCAATTCAACTGTATAATTGTTCGAAAGAACGATATTCGTTTCAGCTAAAAGTGCTTTTGCCTGATGTATTATATTTCTGATTTTGTGGTAAGTATCCTCGGAGTATGTTTCAAATAATCCTTCGCCTGACTTATAGTTTCTGCTTGCAACATACCTGGCGCGGACTCTTCCAAATTCTCCCGACGTTACTTGTCCTTTTGCACAAGGCATTGCAAAAAATACGTCGTTATTACTTACGAAATTACCTCTTTTAATATTCTTGTTCAGGAATACACCGCGTTTTAATGATAGCAAAGATTCCTTTTCTTCTTCAGTAATATTTTTAGCAGAGTTACCCAGAATTGATTTTGCAGTAAAATATGCCTCAATCCATTTTTCAACTTGGGCTGGATTCATTGAATAAGCATTCAGCTTAATTTTATCTGTAGTAACACCGACGTGTCTCTCAAATATTTCCGCACCCTTTGCAGCCGCCAATTTGATAACATCTGTGTTATCCGGTGCTTCATGTCCTGAATATCCGATTTTTACACCCGGGTATCTGCTTATCATTTTCTGAATGAAATTAAGATTAAGATTAATATCTGGTGTGGGATAAATACCAACGCAATGAAGCACAGCTACTTGCTGAAGCCGA
>CAZHFI010000077.1:0-6446 GCA_964531845.1 uncultured Nitrososphaeraceae archaeon | reverse complement strand
TATAATAATGGCTAGAACCCAATCAGCTGGAAAAGGAAGGATGGAAAGAAAATGGCAATCACCTTTGGGTGGTCTGTGGCTTTCTATTATTTTAAAACCAGATATTTCTGCAAGTCTTCTTACATTTTTCCCTTTGGCTATCGGAATATCAATTTGTGAAACAATAAAAGAAATAACTGGTATTAAACCAAAATTAAAATGGCCAAATGATGTATTGATTAATAATAAAAAAGTAGCAGGAACTATTATTGATGCAGGAATTGAGAAAGACAAGATTGACTATATTATAGTAGGGATCGGAATTAACCTGAATTTTAGTACAAAAGATATACTGATTAAACAGAATAAAGAAAATCACAATAATAATTTCATAGAACCGTTTCCTATTACCACAATAAAAGATGAAAATAATCATCATGAGGTAGATTCAAATAAATTCACTGGAAAATTACTTGATACATTTGAGACCTTGACTTGGAATATAAAAAATAATTATCATAAAGTAATAAACAGTTATTCAGGATTATCTGATACCATTGGAAAAAAAATAATGTATTTTAATTCAAGAGAAAACGGTATAGGCACGGCCTATAAAATAGATGATGATGGGTCACTTATTATTAAATTGGAAAATGAAAAGTTTCTAAAAATAACAACGGATACATCCATAAGATATTTTTATTAATTTTCTAAAGGAAATAAAAGACTTAACGATAGTAGCACATTAATACTACATCATTAACATTGGTCCCTGTTAATCCAGTGATTATAGTTGATTTTACTGCATTTAAACCGCAAAAAGTATTATGATTTTTAAGAAATACGTTCGGATTCAACTTATTTTGTTTTAACAACGAGATACTAGTATTGGTTATCAATCCTCCTGCGGCTGGTGAATTTCCATCTATTCCATCGGACCCAATAGATGCAATACAAAAATCATCTGGAAGATTATGTTTCTGTGACAACTTTTGAAGGATTCTAAAAGCAACTTCTTGATTTCTTCCACCCAATCCAATTTTATTGTCTACTTTATTTTGTAGATTTACTGTTGATTCTCCTCCAATGATACAAAAGAACTGTTTTTTCTTATTAGTTGTACTTTCAAAGAAGAAATTGGCTAATTTGTTGGCGAAAGTTTTTGCTTCCTCCCTAATTGGAGATTTAATCCACAAAACATTCTGGGAATTTTTTATATATTTTTTATTTACAAAAAATTTTATATTTCTACATAAAGTAGAATTATTTCCAATAAGAAAATTATTAACGTTGTAGAATTTTTTTTGGTCCTTATGTTTTTTTCTATTTTCTTTTATAAAAATATTTTTTATTTTTACAATATGATCATTTTTACTTTCCCACAGATCATACTTTTTTAATATTTTTATTGCATCGCTATAGTTGGAAGGATCAGGAACAGTTGGACCGGATGCGATAATATCTATTTTATCACCAACAACATCAGAGAGAATAAGTGATATCATTTTATAGTTTTTCACATATTTTTCAAGACCTAAAATCAACTTCCCACCCTTTATCTTTGAAAGGTGTTTTCTTATAATGTTAATCTCATTTATGGAAGACCCTTTTTCCATCAGATCTTTTATTATCTTATTTTTATCCTCTAGGTTTATCCCATCAATTGGTAATGAGAGAAGAGATGACCCCCCACCAGACAATAAACAAAAAATTAGAGAATAATTAGAGTTATTTTGGTAAAGCAATTTGAGAATCTCTCTAGAACCTCTAATACTATTGTTATCTGGGAATGGATGATTTGCTTCAATAACCTTAATCTTTGGAATTACGATTTTTTGTCCATAAGGGACGATAATTACACCACTAGTAACGTGATCTCTAAGAATGTTATGTAATCCTGATGCCATTTTTCCTGCGGCTTTTCCAGCACCAATTACATATATATTTTGAAATTTATTCAAACTATGCGATATTGTTTTCTCATTTTGAAAGTTACCCTTAATTGATACTACATCATCGGTATTTTTTTTGACTTTTTCCTGAATTAGTAAAGCTGGATCAACAGAATTTATTCCAAATTCAATAGCCGAAATAATTGTTTTGTATGACTTATACCCTAAATGAAAATTATTTAAATCAGAAATATTTTTTATAACTAACAATTTAGAAATTCATGATGAAAATTTTGCCAAAAATTTTGTTTTTACATTATCTAAGGTCTGAGAGATCAACTTGCTTGTGAGAAAATCCTTTTATGGTGACGGGTTTTCGTCCAGAAAAGCCTTCGTCTCTTCCATGCCAGAATCTTATTGATGTTTCTCCAACTTTCCAACACAACCATACCTCTTTATTTACCATCAAAGAAGGGAAATCTATCAATCCATCATCAACACTCTTTATCAATACACCTTTAGATTCTAAGTTTTCAATTGCTTGATATAGATTTGTTACAGCTCTGTTTAATTCCTTCTTCTTGGCTAAAAATTTTACAAAGTAATGAGAATCGTTTACTTCATTAATTTTTTGGATCTCTTCTTGCAATGACATTACATGATTTTTTAAATTTAAGATCCGATTAAAAAGTTTTGAAACCTCAGGTAATTCTTTATTAGCTTCTTCGACAGTAAAGTAATCAGGACACAACTTCTCAAATACTAAAAATTTACTAGATAATTTATATATTGTTGATTGTATATGGATTTTTGTAATTTTATTTCTATTCTTATTTATACAATAAAACTAAATTTATTATATAGGAAGAATTTAACATTGAATGATTATGAATAAAAATTATAGTAAAACAAACTTTTTTTTAACCGTATTGTCTTTACAAGTTTTACTCTTGCTTTCTGTTTTTTCTATTTCAAACAGTAATATTTTTGGTGATATTTTTTCAGGCACTCCAAGTTCTGACTCGATAAAAGGAACTGTCGGTAATGATGTAATAACTAGTTTTGGAGATAATGATATCAATCTTGGTGATAGTGGCATTAATGTTGGAAATGGAAGCGATAAAATAAACAGTGGAGACGGTGATGACTGGAACTTTGGAGATAGCTATTATGAAAATGGTTTGGGCGCTGACGAAATAAACAGTGGAGACGGTGATGACTGGAACTTTGGAGATAGCCTAGAAAAGGATGGTGATGGAAATGATTTCATCGATAGTGGCAATGGAGATGACTGGAACTTTGGAGATACCATAAAAGGATTAGGTTCTGGGGATGATAAAATAGCAAGTGGAAATGGAAAAAATATCAATTACGGCGATAGTGTATATGGAATTGGACATGGAAATGACCAGATAGAATCAGGAATTGGTGATGATATCAATTATGGTGATAGTTTTAAGGGAACTGGTTATGGCAATGATATGATTGTTAGCTGGGAAGGTGATGATATCAATTATGGTGACAGTGTTTTCAAAAAAGGAAAAGGCAATGATATGATTGACAGTGGAGACGGTGATGACTGGAACTTTGGAGATTCTGAAAAAGATCATGGATCCGGGGATGATATAATAAATAGTGAGAATGGAAATGACAATAATGTTGGAGATTCATTGTTAACGATAGGAACAGGAGACGACAAAATAGTGAGTGGCAATGGAAATGATGTCAATTATGGTGATTCAGTATACGGTTATGGTCAAGGAAATGATTATATCAATAGTGGGTTGGGTGATGATATCAATTATGGTGATAGTTTGGAAAAAGATGGTAAAGGCAATGATGTGATTGTTGGTGGAGATGGTAATGACCTGATATATGGAGATACCAAAATTGGAAAAGGTATGGGAAATGACGTTATATTTGGTGGAAGTGGTAATGATAAGATATTTGGAGACAGTGAGAAATCTAACGGCACTGGAAATGATATAATATTTGGAGAGGAGGGCAATGATGTTTTGACTGGTAGTGGCGGAAAAGACATCTTCTTCTGTGGGACCGGTGTAGATACTGTCACTGATTTTAATCCACAAGAGGATGTTTTTTTTGATTGTGAAATTGTCACCTAGACATATATTCATATAGAATTAGTTGGTAATCATAAAAATTTCCCTTATTGGAGTAAGATAAAATTAGATAAAATAAATAAAATATGAAGAACGCAAAGTTGCAAAATGATTACTGTAAATATCTAAACTGTTGTCTAAAAAAGTTAAAAAATCAATATTCCTCTGATGTTATTTCTTTGTCGGGTGGATTAGATAGTTCAACACTGTTATCTGTTTACCGTCCAAGGTATGCAATAACTATTACACGTAAGGATTTTAACGATGATATTGTCTTTGCAAGGAAAGTTTGTGAAAAATTTAAAGTAAAACATATTCCAGTTATATTAACCAGCGAGGAGATTTTGGATTCTGCTATCCAAATTGTTAAGTTATTTCGTACATTTGATCCTATACAAATTAGAAATAATCTAGTAATTTTTTTTGCAATTAAAAAAGCAAAAGAAATGAAATTTACAAGTATTATAACAGGAGATGGTGGAGATGAATTATTTGCAGGGTATAATTATCTAAAAAAATATTATAACAATAAGACAAAGTTAAAAAAGGAATTAGGTCGTCTTCAAAAAATTATGGACTTTGCTTCAATTAAAATAGGAAAATTTTTTGAAATCGATGTCATTTCACCACTTGCTTCTAAAGAAATGGTGGACCTAACAAAAAAGATTCCAATTGAAGAGTTGGTTGGTGAAGAAGATGGAAAAGTATGGGGAAAACTAATTTTAAGGAAGTGCTTTGAAAAAAATATAGGCAAAGACATAGCTTGGCGAGAAAAAAAAGCCCAAGAGATTGGTTCTGGTTTTACTAGTATCGGAGATTATATAAGTGAACAAATAATTACTGATGTTTTTTTTGAAGATGAAAAAATAAAATACAGGAAAGAAGGCGTTGTAATTAGAAATAAAGAACATCTTTTCTATTATAGTCTTTATAGAAAATTATATTCTTCACCGACAGAGCAATATTGTAAGGATAAAAGATGTCCAGAATGTGGCGGATGTTTTATAGATACAGGCAAATATTGTAAAATTTGTGGTGGATTTCCTGTTGTTCCGGTAAGTAAATAGAAAAATTTGTTTAAAATCTAGACATAATTTGTGAAGTAAAAGTTACTGTTGGTTTTATTAAGAATTTTTTTAATTAATAGAAAGGTGTTATGGAAGAATGTCATTTAACAAAAAATGGATAAAATCGCAAGGCGAAGGTATCGGTAATAAATTATTTGAAAATAAGATCCTAGATAATATTAAACCGCCTACTCCATTAAAACCTAAAATAGAGGATGCTCAAAAGAAACTGGAATTACAAATCTCGAGATTAAACAATATTGGTACTAAACTAAATGACAAAGACCAAGTTATATTTAAAAGAATTGTTTTTGCTATGCAGAATCATGACAGTCAATATGCAAAAGTTCTATCTAATGAATTATCTCAAGTTAGGAAAATGAGTAAAATGATAATGTCTGCAAAGTTAGCTATGGAACAAATTCAATTACGACTAAACACTATTACAGAATTAGGAGATGTTGTTGTTACCTTAAATCCTGCAATGTCAGTTATTAAAGGTTTGAAGGGTGGACTATCGCAAATGATGCCTGAAGCAGGCCAATCTTTTGAACAGATATCAAATTCCCTAAATAGCATACTTATGGAATCAGGCCAAATGCCGACCACAGAAATAAATTCATTCTCTGGAAATCTGTCTGACGAATCTATGAGAATTCTAGAAGAGGCTAGTGCAATAGTTGAAGAGAATATGAAAGATAAGTTTCCTGACCTGCCTAACACAATTTCAAGGGAAGCAAAAACAGAAACGTCTTCAATTTATGACATTAACTAATAACATACACCTTCAGAGATATACAATTTTTTTAAGCTCCTTTTTTATTCTGGATATTGTTGGATAGCTGTATCCTTTTTCTCTGTAACTTGTTATCATAGATTTCCAATTGTCTAATCTCCACTGTGCTTGTTCCTTATTCAATAGATGTGTTTCTTTTTTTATCAAGCTTTTTCTACCAGGAAAAAGATATCCTCCAGATTTTGCAGTATATCTTTGGTATGCAAATCTCAATCCTGATAATATGGTCTTGGACGAAAGCATGTCAAAATAAAACTGAATCTCTGATTTTTCATCTTTGTTATAGGATTTTTTTAAAATTATAGTAAAACTGTCTGAATTATTTATCATGAATCTATCTGCTACAACTTTATTAAAAATCCAATATTTATCTTATGATTTGCAAACAAATCTTGGTATTTCTGCTGTTCAGTTCATTAGTTCTAAATAAATATTATTGTATACTAATTGATACTCAATAATACATCCATTATTTGTTTCATTTAATTTTTATTTTTGTAAGATTATTTCCTAATTTCACACCAAAAGATCTGAATTTTCAACTCTATTTCATTTCTTTTTTTACCCATTTTCTTTCTAACTTTACTCT
>CAZHFI010000076.1:0-6550 GCA_964531845.1 uncultured Nitrososphaeraceae archaeon | reverse complement strand
TCAAATTGGTTATAATCCTAGTCTTTTATTTAAGTATCTAAATCGGCAAGCCAACTTAAAGCACTTATACTTGGCATGAAACAATATTCACCACCACGTGTGACTACGAATTGAGGTAGATTATAGAATGATCTTCGCACCGGTTTACGTGGAATGACAAATCTTCCTTCACCATAGTTTGCTCCTGCAATGGGGTCTTTGTCTTCACCTGCTCCGATAAATAGGCCATTGTTTACCCATTCTGATTGAACAAATTCGAATTGTCGACGCAAATGTGCTCCTATGAAAACAAACATTAATCCTCGATCTGCTCCATCATCATCCAATACTCCGTCTGGTAGAGGTGGCCCATAATTAGTACCTCTTCTGATCATTCTGTGAAGATTAACTTTGGTAGTGTCTCCCAGGGTATCACGTGGATTCATTCGTCTAATGTGTGATCCAGATGGGGTGTGAAATCCTTTTGGATCGTTATCTTGGAAAAGGAAATTGTTGTTGCGTGTAGGATCGGCTCCAAGTTTAGGGTCATCATGATCAGGACTGAGTGCTAACGGTGCACCGCTTCTCCAGCGTCCCATCATTTTTGCAGCTAATAGTTGCTCGTCTTCTGGACTAGATGAATTTGCTTTCAAATATTTCCGGAAAGTAGCCACACGTTGGTAGAGTTTACGGAACACGACGTAGGTTCCATTACGGCCCAGAACATCCGGTTTCGGTATTGCAGGAAATCTACCCGTCTCGTCTATGTAGCCTAGTACAAATTCTCCAGCTTTGAGAGGTGGTTCTTTGGGATTGGTACCTGGAATTCCACTGCCCTCTACTGCTGGATGGCTTATTCCGTCTCTGAAACCGAAAGGTTCAGTCCCAGTCTCCGACGCAAAACAATCCTGACGCCATATAGCTTTGATACCATGTAATTCTTGGTATGCTTTCCTAGCACGATCAAGTACTAACTCAAGTTTCTGCTGATTAGGGGATAGGGCAGTCAAGACAACGTGTACGTCTTTTGTTCCAAGCGGTTTCTCCCAATTCTCAGGAGAGCTCTCTCTAATATCTCCTAGTTCAGATGCTCGTGCAGCCATTCCTTGTTGAAATTCAGGAGAAAAACTGTCAAGCGAATCCTGTGGAACGCCTAAGGCTTTAAGGCCTTCAAAGCTCAATGAAACGCTTACCCAAGCGTCCCTAGCTGGACTTGTCAGATGTCCTGCAGATGCAACAACTGTACTCAATTGTCGCATCAGTTGTCTTCCTACCTTGCGATTATCAATGTGAAGTAAAATATATGTTGCAACATAAGGAGAAGGTCTTGGAGAAAGAACTCCGCTCTGTATATCATCCAATTCGAGCGCGGTCATTAAATTTCAGTTAACTCCACCAATAAGTACACTGCATTATGAGATATTCAGTCCTAGACTTTAAGCAAATAGATTCTTCCATAATCGTCGTAGGCTTGAGTCACCACCAAATGTGTATGACCAAAGAGTTGCATCTGCTACCAAAATATTACCAGCACGCTTTCCGTCTGGAGGTAACCATAGAAACGCATTAAATTCGCTATTTCCGGCATCAGTGAATGGATGTGGACGGGTCATATTGATTGATTGTTTAGCTAGAATTTTTACATGTTTTTCGTCACTTGTGGTTAGTGCGAAGTGTGGAAGATGTGGATGTAAGTTGAATGTTGTTACACCTTGAAGCCAGCCAGGACCGTCCAAATCTTTTGCAATGGACAATGGAGCTGGTTCTTTGTTATCAGCTGTTCGTCCTGGATTTAAGCCAAATCTATTCTCGATTGGAATACCTAAGCCATTCATGAGTGCACGCCCGAATCCGCCGAAACGTTGCTGTCGTCCAACTAAACGGTCTGCATGATGACGATATTCTATTTCACGCACCGTCTGATCTTCTGAAGCACCAACTTCGTGATGTGGACATAGGATCAGACAAGTTCCGTCTCGTCTTAACCATTTCTGAACTGCATTAATTTCCTCCTGTGTAGGCGATTGATTGGTAAGTTGATGATCAAGACTTAACAAGAGGAGTTTATCTACGTCTTCGAGCATTCTGTCGTTAATCATAAATCTGTGTCCTCCGGGATCTATACGTTCAAAGTATGGAACTGAATGTCCGGATAGATCATTGACTTCCTCACGGAAAGATTCCCAATCTCTTTTAAATAATTCGAGTGTTCCATCAATTCCCTGCATGTATGTTTGTGGATTACTTGCCATCTCCTCGTATCTTGGGTAAGCTACCCGACGAACTTCCCACATGGCTGAATAGCGATTGTTCAACTCATATAGTTCTCTATTGGCTTCAGCTGGGTAACTCCAAGAAACATACATACTGACGCGATTACGAGAACCGTCTCGTTGGCGAGAACCTAAACTAGTCTGAGTCACGGTTTCATACTACCTCCACAGGTTCTATTGCATTTCATCGAGCATACTGCTGAACGCATTACGAACTTTCAACGCCTTCTTGATCTCTTCAACTGTAACACCAGGATAACCTTCGAATTGAAAAAAGCTTTCTACCCCATTATCTGCCAGAAATTTTCTGTAAGCCTCAGCATCACCTGCACTAGTCGGATCGTCAGGAAACCCCTCTAGATCCGGAAAGAATCCATCCATACCAGATTCAGCAAAGATCCTAGCCGCGTCGTCAAGATACTTATCTATTTCCGTGTCAAACGAAGCGTAGTAAATGAATCGAGTATCATTATCGAAAAGAATCCATCGTGCGTAGTGGATCGTAAGCGGTCTCAATAGCTTGTCAGTTTCTTCCCAAGATATTTTTTCCCGTTCGGCTGCTTTAGCACGAATATTCTTGCCTCTTCCAGGCTTAACTTTAGCAACAAATGTAAAGTGCTGTGTGTTTCGTTGTTCTTTTTTCATGATATATTAACATGCATTAAGATATTAAACTTTTTAGAAACTTGGATTTAATATGTAAATATTATGCAGAAATATTGCCATGATTAGTTACCAATATTTGGTAATGTTTTAATAAACAATCCTCCGGTGAAAATAGTGAGAAATTATATCTTCTTTTTATGACTAGGTATGAAGTTTAATATGCTATATTAAGTGATCACATATTCATAAATTCAAAACATTCAGTTCCTAACAATCTAAACTCTGCATTAACAAGAAAAAACGATAAAACATTAGTCTTATTTATCTTCTTTGTCTACTAAATAGAATTAAGTAGTATAGAACAAGTGATAATCCGTCTTTATATGGAAAGCAAAATTATCATGATTCTTTAGGTAAAATAATTATATATCCAGTTTGGATTTTCATATGCTCGATCATTATATCTGTTTTATTACATATTTGCAGTTAGTATTGCTCAAATAGAATTCATTTGGCTGGTCAAAAAAAATGCAGCTAACAAAAATTTTGTCAGATATGAAAAAATGGCCCAATGAACTGTACCGAAAAGGACTAATTGACGAATACATTAATTGACTAGAATATAATGGATAAATAGTCAAATTGAACTTATTTTTAATCGTATCGGGCTTGGTTAAGATTGATCCTAACTTGTATCATAATATAGTAATCATGATAGATTTGAATGACAGATGTGAAGTGGAAACGCCTCAGGAAGCGAAATATAGGTTGTACTTTTTGTTGAATCAAATGGGCCAGACAGCTATCTTGTCGCGAATTTTACTCTTTTTTTCCCTAGTCTTCAATATAGAAAGTAGTTTGTTCGGACAACTTGACCAAAAGGGAATGAAATAGATGGTTGCAGAGCAAGTAATTCTCATACTTTTGCAGATGGCGCTATTTACATCTGTTCTTACATTGGGTTTCAAGTCGACATTGGCTGAACCGTTTTTCCTTTTTCGCCGTCCACGTCTACTAATAAGAACATTCTTAGCTATGTACGTTGTAGTGCCAATCGTGACCATATTCATAATCGCTTTGATTCAACTCCCAACAAGTACGAAAATTGGGCTGATTCTTTTATCTATTTCCCCGGTGGCAACAGCTTCTCCACACAAGATGTTTAGTCTAGGTGCAAATCCACCTTACGTTTATTCTCTTCTGATTTCATTATCTCTTTTTGCAGTTATCACAATGCCTCTTTCACTAGCCATTCTTACGGCTCTACCACTTGTACATGATGCAAATATTCATCCTCTTCAAGTCGCTAAACTCATTGCACAGACGGTTCTCTTGCCGCTTGTAATAGGTGTAATTATCCATCGCCTTGCTCCACGATGGACAGACCGTTTTGGCGAGTTGATAAATAATATTTCAGGTAAGGTGTTGATTACGAGTTTGTTCATTTTGATGATTCTGAACTTTGAGGGAATTATAGAGATTGGTATTTTGTCGTTAAGCATAATCTTGATCTTGGCAGCAGTTGCATTAGGAGTTGGACATTCATTAGGTGGGCCGATATTAGGAGATCGTGCGGCTCTTGCTCTGGCTGCATCCCAACGTCAAATAGCAATAGCAGCGCTTATCGCTGCGATAAACTTTCCAGGCTCAGTAACAGTGGCTGTGATTGTGAGTTATCTAATAATATCTATGTTAGAAACTATACTATATACGAAATGGTGCAGGAAGCAATTACTGAAGCAAGCAAAACCATGAAAGATATACATCACTATGATCTCATAGTGATTGGTGGTGGTCCAGCAGGACAGGGAGCAGCTGAGTTTGCAGCATTTGCCAGACGACGCATATTGGTTATAGAACGCAATGTCCTTGGTGGTACTGTGGTCACTACTGGCGGTGGACCGACTAAGACCTTACGTGAGGCAGCACTTCATATTACTGGTTTTCGACACCGAACCCTCTATGGACTTGACAAACAACAAGACCTGCATCTTGCGATCGAACTTACACGCAAACGATCAATGCAAGTATGTTCAGAAATGCAGAAATCTACCAGATCTGTTTTCGTTGATAAGCTGGGGATAGAAGTTGCGTATGGCTCAGCTCGTTTGGGACCAAATCATGCAGTAATATTTACCCCTAAAGATTCAGACATTGAACAAGTCTTAACAGCTGACAAAATTCTTCTTGCAACAGGATCACGTCCATTTCGTCCAGAAAATATACCATTTGATGATCCTGATATTTTTGATTCTGAAAAACTGCCGAAACTTAATCGTGTCCCTAAGAATGTCTTGGTAGTTGGTGGTGGTGCGATTGGCTGTGAGTTTGCTTCTATTTTTACAGCATTTGGAATCCCGGTAACCTTGGTTCAGTCTAGTGAACGTATACTTCGCAGTATGGACAAGGAGATGACATGTAGATTGCATAAGGTATTCGAAAACCAAGGAATGAATATCATTCCTGGCACTAGTGTAGCTGCTGTTGGACGAATTAATGGAAGACTAGAGGTTACTTTGGAAAACAGGAAAGTACTGTATCCAGACATCATGTTATTTGCAGCTGGCCGTACAGTCAATACGGAAGATCTCGGTCTTGAAGTGGCAGGTATTGAATTAACATCTAGTGGTACTATTAAAGTTGGTAAACAATTTCAAACCAGTGTTGAGGGAATTTATGCAGCAGGTGATATAATCGATCCTTCTCTTGCCTCAATTTCGATGGAGCAGGGTCGGGTGGCAGCAAGTCATGCATTGGGATTAGGATTAAAGGAGGAATTGGATGTATTACCAGTATCGGTAGTTTATTCGGTACCAGAATTGGCCGGAGTTGGTTTGACTGAAGAGGAGGCAAAAAAACAAGGTATTGACTATGAAGTTGGCAGGTGTAGTTTTGGATCAATTCCTCGGGGCATCATCTCAAGTGATACTGATGGCTTCTTAAAACTGGTGTTCCATCGTCAGGACCGTCGTTTACTAGGAGTTCATATACTTGGTGATATTGCATCCGAACTTATCGGCGTGGGTCAGGCTACAATTCACAACGGAGGTACGATTAATCAGTTCAATAATATGACTTTTGCAACTCCAACTTACACTATGGCATACAAATATGCGGCATTTGATGGCTTCAAACGTCTGGCTGTCGGAGGCTATAAGACAATTTGAATTCATATAAAAACCAACTCCTGAATGATATAGTCAAACTTGATAATATGCTGACATTATCAAGCAATTCTCTTCTTGGTGGCAATCAATAACGATTTTAGAAGTTTTAGAATAGATCTGGATTATATAATCATGTGAAAAAATAACATCTAAGTGATTTAAAAGTAGACAAGATCCATTAAACGAAAGTCAACTTGTATGCAAATAAAAAACGTGTCCCTAGAGATAACATAACATTTAATTTTATAATGTCATATTTGTTCTTTGTATAGATGTTTTGTAGTCTGACAAAAGATCTCTAGCTAGAAAGACTTAAATATTTAGATAATTTTCTTACACAAATTAAAAAGATATTATTTTTTAATCCAAACATTTTTTAATCCAAACAGAGGCTCTTAATTTAACGAAAGATCTATAGCTGTGAATGTCCTATTTCTAATAGAATCTAAAGACATGGAAAATCAAAAATAATATATTTACTTGCACAATAACAAATATTAATGAAGTCTGAAAATAAAAACGGAC
>CAZHFI010000075.1:0-6699 GCA_964531845.1 uncultured Nitrososphaeraceae archaeon | reverse complement strand
TACTATCCATTGTTTATCCTTCCACTTGTCTCTTACTCTACCGCCTCTTCTAGCTCCCTTTGCCATAAAAAATCAACTATTAATTAGATACCGAAAAGAAATTCTTCTTATATAAGTCTATGCCGGTTCTTTCAATCTGAGCGAGATTGGATTATCTTTCATAGAGCAACCCAGATTAAATAGTTATTATGATTAAAAATTATAAAAGTCTTGAAACAGGTGCGGGAAGAATATTACAAGGTTCATGTCAAATTTGATAATAATATTTACCTTAAGATTCATGGTAATAATGAGATTGATATTTCTGTAAAATCAAGACCAGAAAATGGAAATGCAAACCGAGAGATAATTAAAACACTTGCAAAGCATTTTGATGTTTTTTACAAGGATATAACAATAGTCGGCGGTGCAAAGTCAAGAAATAAAATAATTAGAATAAAAAAAATTTGAACTTATTGTTAACTTGATATGTGAAAAAATATAGAATATTATATTTTTAGATAGATGGAACGGTTAGTGAAAAATCTAGAATACAACTAATTTCTGACTTTAGAAAACCTCTTATAATATGCTTTCCTTATATATCGGGTATAATTATGAGTGAATTAAAAGAGGTAAGAAGAGTTTTTCAAGGACTTCAGACATTGTACAAAACTTATTTCTCAAAGGTGGACCCAGCACTTTTAAATGACCTATTAACAAGAGAGCAAGAAAAAAAAGAAGAGCCCGCACTTTACCTGGTGCAGATTTGGACAGATGAAGCCTCAAGAAAAGATTTCATTAAATCATATATTGTAGAAAAAACAGGGATGGTGCCAGCTATATATGAGGGTGGCCGACATTTTGTAACTAATCATATGTTGAATTTGGAATTGCTAAAAGATTTTTCGGACCTAGAAAATGTTACCAGAATAAAGGGTTATTGGACTGGAGCAATTACCGGAATAGGGGCATAAAATTACAATAATTTTTTTTATTAATGAAAATAAAAAGAAAAAAAGATTAACTGGATTTTAAAAGATCAAGTGTCTCATTGATTATTTTCATATGATCAGCATCTACTTCAGTGGTTACCAAAAGTAGATGATCATTTTCTAATGGCATTGTAATCCTCTTTATTTTTTCATATTCTGTCATAGAATATCTTCCTTTTCCAATTTTTGGAGCAAGGGCATTTCTCAGTCCCCATCTTGCAAGCGCCTGGAGGTTTGAATGTCTTGTTTCTTCGGCAGAAAGCAGGTTAGTAACTCCTTCTCTTTGTCCACCGTATTTGATATCGCCGCTATCATCACAGACCCCTGCATATCTTACCTTTGGGTCCAAATTCAATACATCTTGGCAAAGTTTACTGTAATCCATTTTAATAGTATAAGCGATTATTTGATTAATAAATATTATTTTTTTAATAATCAAACTATTTGATATAACGACAATGAAAATAAATCAAATAGTATTATTTGAGATTGGTAACATCAATTACAACAATATTATAGAGGATTTATAGTGGAGAAGATTTTATGAATCCCTTTATATTTGCGCTGTCTACAGGATTGCCAAATTTTATAGATTTTATTATTGATATAGCACTGCTTAGGTATTTTTCGAAAGTTTTGGCGTAGGAAAAGTATTCGATTACATAGTAATAACTGTTATCCGATGTTGCTGTTGTTGGTATGGGTGATGGTGAAGGTGAAATAAAAATAACCAATCGCTTATCAAAAGGAATATTTGTTCCTTGATAGTAGGAAGTTAAAGTGAATAGGTGACCATTATATTTGGAGTTAATTGTTACTGGTCTTGATTCTGTTATATAACCTATGTTAGTGTTATAGTAATCTTTTAGAATATCCTGTAACGACCGGCCGTCATAATAATATGAATTTAGCATTATCTGTGCATTTTCTGCAGTTTTGTCATCTAGCGGTGAAATTTTTAGAGTAGTCTTATTCTCAGAGGTTATCCAATCTACTGGAAGTTTTAGATTCATAATTCCAAAATAAGGATTTTCATAAGATTTAAGATTTACACCCAATTTTGTTGTTTTTCCCTGATATTGCTGATTCTGATTTATTGTAGCAGGTACGGATGGGTCTTGAGTTTGAGATTCTGATGTAGATTCAGTATTTGGTAGACTTTTTGTCTTGAAATTATCAAGAGAAATTGAGCTAACGATATTTTGGAAATTTTCAAAATAATAGTCAAATTGGTCAATTGGAGAGGTTAGTTCTATATAGTAAACAAAATCAGTATTGTAAAATCCATATTCGGCTCTCTGTACCACATTTTGTTCATCATCAAGAAAGGTGAAGGTAATTTGATATGTTTTATCAAAAGTTTCTGATTTCTGTAATTGAAAATCTTGTAGGTTTTTTGTGTAAGATGAGATGGTATCTTGAACATAATAATTGAGATCACCGTTCACCGGATGATTGTCTATAAATAATTTTATGTACACATAATTATTATCTGGCGGAAAAAAATTTGCAATCTGTATAACCCTGTCTGTTTCACCCAATGGTACATGTAGCTCTTCAAAAGACCAATCTGAAGGAAATTGTAATTTTACAGGATAAAAAGAATCAACAAATTCATTTAACCCTTCCTGGGCTTGAACATAGACAAAGAAAGGGTTTGAAAATAAATACAGAGATAACGAGATAATTAATAAAGAGATAATTAGAGTTATTGATGAAATTTGCAATTATTATAGAGATTTAAAGTCTATATTTAAATTTTTTTTATAAATAGCAAATTTAATCGAGATTTTATGATTGAGTTGAGGTGGATATTTACAAACTCTTTTATTATTATCGTACAAAATAATATAATTAGTATTTTATTTTTTATCCTTTTTTCTATATAAATTTTAAGTTGATTTTAAATTCAATCAATATTGATAGTAGTCTCCGTATATACTTGAAAACTACAAAATCTGTCTATATAAAACCAAAAGTAAAACAAAAAAATATTTATGATTGAATAAAAAAATTTGTTTGGGATGAAAATTTTATCTTTCTTTTAATTTGATCTAATCTAATGAAGGTCTGGATGTTAATTTTGTATTAAGATCGACTAGTTCGTTATTTCTGTAAACGGTAATTTTTATATTCTCATTAATTTTCTTTTCTAATTCTATAAATTTCAAGACATCTTCTTGGTTTTTAATTTCCTTATCATCTAGTTTCCAAATCACATCTCCATCAATAGGAACATATCTTCCTTCACTTGAAATAAAGGTAAAGGTACTACCAGGAATAAGACCTGAGCGCTCTGCTGGAGAGTCTTCATATACATCAGCCACAAGAACACCATGTGGATTGGGTAGACCAATTTCTGACGCAATTCTTGGTGTAATATCCATTCCGTTAATTCCAAGCCATGGATGGAAATATTTTTGTCCTTTAAGTAAAGTTTCGGTAACTCTTTTTACAGTATTTGAAGGAATTAAAAAATTGGTATGCTCAATTCCAAAATCTGCAAGGCCTAAATCTGATACACCTATTACCTCTCCGTAAATATCTACCACTGGTCCGCCAGAATTTCCGTGATTTATAGTAGCATCAGTCTGTATCATATCAATCTGAGAAAAGTCAAGACCGGTACTTGTCATCCCGTTAAGTTGTACAGGAAGATAGGAAGTATCAGAACCTCCTCTGCCTACAGCACTGATTATTCCGGTAGTTAGACTGCCAGAAAGGCCGCTTGGTGCTCCATATACTGCCACTTTATCTCCAGGAACGGCATTACTTGAGTTTCCCAGTTTTAATGGTATGAATTTTTCAATGGTAGAATTTTCTATCTTTAGTACGGCCAGGTCAGTAAAAGAATCAGAACCTATAAGTCTTGCGGGAAATACATCACCATTAGCAAAGGTAATATCGTAACTTAATTTTCCAACCTGTGGTGGTTTTGCAACATGATAATTGGTTACCAAATTTCCTTTTTCGTTAATAATGAATCCACTTCCAAGACCTTTAGGCCCCAATACACTATCATATACTTCGACTGTTACTGATGATTGCTGCAAAATTTTGTAAAGTTCCTGAAGAGAATAAGATTTGGAAGAAATTCGTTCTGAGGCAATGGCGTTGATGTTTGTTGTATTGTCTTCTCCAATCGCATCAGCGAATGACGACAGAAAATCAATGAATGAGATAATATACAAGGAAAAAAGAAACAGAAAATAGTAAATGATTCTCAAACAAGATGTTTTTCAAGATTAAATTATTAAATGTTTTCTAAAGTGGGTTGTAATATATTCAACTGATTCTACAATGATTTTTTTATTAGCGTAAAGTAAGAAGGATTGATATTTTCATCTATTGTTTTTTCGAAATAGCATGTATTATCAGTAAATTACGATATATAATTTTAATAATTGAATTGACGTATCAGCAAATTTTATTCTAATAATTTTTAGTTTTAATTAATCTTGAAAAAATAAATAAAATAGTTTGGAAGCTTTTTTGTCTCATTTGTAGTATCATGGTTTGTTTAAAGAATAAATTAAAAATTTTCTCGATATTTTATGACTATGGACGTTACAAAATAAAATGAGATAACATAACCTGTTTTGTATGAAAAACGATACAAGGAAGTCAATCGATGTGGTTATTTTTAGTAATAAATGTTTAATCGGATTGAAGGAAATAACAAATAAAATATTACAGATATTTTCTGTTCTAGACTGTGCAATATTTTAATACTAATAATGCTAAATGATAATTGGATTCAAATTACATGAGAAATGCTTTTTTATTTTTACTTTCTGCTTCTTTTTTATTAGTTTTGTTATTAATATTTGATGACACCATTATTTCGATTAAAACGGACGCGGCAAAAAAAAATGAAAAAAATATAGCGACCTTGGATGGTAAAAAAAACACAGATGCAGATAATGATGGATTAACCAATGTTGAGGAGCAAAATATCTATAAAACAAACTCTTTTGATACTGATTCCGATGATGATGGATTAAGTGATACTCAGGAAGTAAAGGGTTGGATCTGGTATAGAGTTGATAGTCAGGGAATCTGTGGTGATTTCTTAAAAAACGAAAGTAAGGAACAGGTAATTGGTCAAAAATTGTGTATTGTGCAGAAAACTGATCCTCTGTCTCAGGATACGGACCAAGATGGTAATAGTGATTTTTTTGAATATAACTTTCTTGGAGCAATAGCTACGGATGCAGACCAGGACAAAGATGGACTAGTGGATGGACAGGAAAATGGCCCTAATTCAAAATATCATACCTCATTTTTGCTATATGATACAGATGGTGATGGAGTTTCAGACGGGGATGAAATCAAATCAGGCACAAATCCTCTGGACCCAACAGATGCTGCTACACTTCCAAGGTCAGGAGATGAAACTGGTTTGCAAAAGGAAAGGAAAGACCTTCCTTTATATAAAATTCCACCTCCCACAACGGCAGTTAATCCACCTCTTGTAAATCCACCTATATCAACAAAAGAGAGTAAGGGAAATGAACCACCCAAAGTTTTCTCAAAAGCAGTCCTAATACAGAAAAATACGGCAAGAGAAATAGCCTTGACTGCGTCGGACCCAGATGGACAGGACCGTATAACATTCTTCATAAGGTCAAATCCACTAAATGGTGAGTTAGGGCCTCAGATAAAATACATTGACCGAACTACTGCCACTATAGAATATTTTCCCGATAAAGGGTTTGTAGGAACAGATCGAATTACATATTGGGCCTTTGACGGGAAGGACTTTAGCAGAGAAAATGCAATAATCCAGATTGTTGTAATTCCATGAGGTAAACCAGAAGTATCTATTAATTTACCGTCAACAAATGTTTATTATTATAATTTCTAAAATTTATTTTTAAAAGTTTTTCTAACTGACTTTAAGATCTTATTCAACGATTTCTATAATTTGATGTAAAGAATGAATTACACCTCCAAATTTTATTTGATTGCCGTCTATTAATTTATCTTTAAACATCAAGAATTTGAGTGATGGAATAAGGACATATTTACTCTATTATGAGTTGCTCTGAGTTACTCAATTTAAAAGTAAATATTATTTGTACTTGAATTTGAAGGAAAAATGGAAATATGAAACGTGCTATAGAGAATTTTCACGAAAGTAGAATTTAGAGCGTCATGTTAAACAGATCCATCGAGAAAAACTCAAAAAAATTCAGATTCTTTGCATGTAGGTGTAGATAGAAAACCAATGGACGTTTCGAACCAACTAGATAGAAATTTGTTTAGATTGAACCTTCCAAACTATGAAAGTAATGAAAATTCTCAGATAGAAAGTTTAGATTCGTTTGATGAGCTATTGGAGGATTTTTCAAGGTACTGGTCACGAGGTAATGAGGATATTACATCTCTGAAAGATAACAATAGCCCACCTAGCTACGAACAAGTTAAATCAAACATACCTGAAAAAAATATTTTGGAATAGGCTATGAAAATTATAAGCAATGGTGAAAAGGATTTAAATGAGATTCTATTAAAAATATATCTAAAATTTCAACAATTGGAACAAATTTTACATCCTGATTCTTTTTTTAAAAAAAATTTATTGGAATGATTCTTGCCAAGGCAATATTAGAAAAGGACTCAATTTCCAGTGTTGAAGAAAGTATTAAAAATTTGCAAGAAAAAATACTTTGTTGCACAACTAGTTTTTCCAAACATCATCTTATCTTTCATCACGTATTAT
>CAZHFI010000074.1:0-6803 GCA_964531845.1 uncultured Nitrososphaeraceae archaeon | reverse complement strand
TTAAAACCAGAATTTGAGATGATAGCTGCAGGAAAAGGATTTGTTGGAATAATAGATGATGATCATGATTTTAAAGAGCACATAAAAGCAGCTACACAAGCATTAAAAATTGCAAAGAACAAAATTGAATCTGGTCTTTATGATATCGTGATTCTTGATGAAATAAACTATGCTATTAAATTGAAATTGGTTTTGGTGGAAGAAGTAATTGATCTGATCAAAAACCGAAAAAAAACGTCTATAATTTTGACCGGCAATTATGCTCATTCTCTAATAATTGAGAATGCAGATGTGGTAACTGAAATGAGAGAGTTAAAGCATCATTATAAAAATGGAATAAAAGCAAAGAAGGGAATAGACTATTAATTAACGATAACTTAAATTTTAGTTGATATAGAGTATTTCATGAAAGGTAATTTAAATGAGTATCAATGATGAAAAATCTTTACCAGAACCCGGAGATATTGTAATTACGACTGTAAAACAGGTTACCAATCATGGGGCTTATGTTACATTGGATGAATATGACGGAATAACTGGTTTTCTGCATATATCGGAAGTTGCTACAGGATGGATAAGAAATATCGAGAGATATATAAGGTTAAAACAAAAAATAGTTTTAAAGGTAATTCGAGTAGATAAAAAAAGATCTGAAATTGATCTTTCTTTAAAGCAAGTTTCTGGCGAAGAAAAGAAATCAAAGATAATCGAGGTTAAAAAAAATGAAAAAGGATACGCATTTTTGGATATTATTAAAACAAAACAGAATATGACAAATGAACAATTAAAGGAATTTGAAAATAAAATTTTGGAAAAATATGATTTTATTTATGATTTCTTTGAAAATGTGGCAAAAAAGGGAATAGAATCTATTCAAAATATCGGACTCTCTCAAGATTTACTAAATGCGATTGAGGAAGAAAGTAATAAAATAAGTATTCAATTCTTTGAAATTAGGGGAATCATAGAAATGTCCTCAAAACATTCAGATGGTATAGAAGTAATCAAAAATATCTTCAGTAATACAGAATCTAATAAAAGTAACTCGAAAGTTAAAATAACATATATCGGCGCACCCAAATATAGGATTGTAGTAACAGGAGAAAATTTCAAATTAGCAGAAAAAATTCTAAACAACAGTATAGAAAAAATAAGATCAATAGCAGAAAAAGATAAAACCATCTCGTTCAATTTTATTAGGCAGGAATCCAAGAAAACAATACAAAGCAAGAAAACCTAAAGATGAAACAATTATTTAGAAAATGTTTAAAATGTGACATATATACATTAAAAGATAAATGTCCAATATGCTCATCAATAACTATAAATCCACATCCTGCAAAATTTACATTGGATGATAAATATCTTCGATATAGAATTTCTGAAAGATATTCAATGGAATAGAACTGGAATTAAATTTAATAAATTCCTGATATAGTAAATAGGCTCTGTTAAGTTAAGATCTCTTTACCCCTTCCCCTAATTCTATTTTAAATTTCTGATTTTTGATATCGTTGTACATTGATACAAAGAATAATATCCACTTTTAGATGTGAACCGGATCACAATTTCGTTTCCCCATATAGGGATAGTAATCACCAAACCAAAACTTTTCAATCTGTCTTCTGATTCATTCAAAAACTTACTTTTTCAACTTCTTTTCTGGTATATGAATGCAGATAGAGTTTTAATTCGTGTATTACAGGCACGTAGATATCATACCAGGATATAGTCTGAAAATACTGAATGGCATCCGTATTACCACTAGCAATTGAAGGAATTTTTTCACAACTAGCATATTTCTAAGCCAGACCTTTGCTTATAGACCACCAGCCAGAATGATGTACTAACTACCGATAGATAGATAGATAGTAACAATCCACTATCGATACTCTAACCAATAGTAGATTTTAACAAATTTGTCTAATTTGAAATATTTTTAACATGCCTTAACTGACTGTTTTTCTGCACTGCAATTGGATGGTATTCTGAGGAGATCCGTATAGTGAATTGGTAGGATAGAATCAATCGCTAGTTTCACTGCAATTGGATAATACACCAGGGATATACTCCATACAAAAACATCTATTGTTTTCTAACTGCTAATGCTAATGGTTAATAAAATCCACTGATAGAATTAGATAAAGAAAAAGAGAAAGAAGAAAAATTAGTAAATTATCTAGTTACAAATGATTTTATTTTTCAAAGATAAACTTTAATATTTTTTATAATACATTGGAAAAAATTATTGTAAATTATTGCTTTGTTGCACAACTATGAAAATCGACGATATGGAATAAAATTTCGACAGGAACAAATTGCCAACATGAATTCCATATATCATACCATATTCTTTATTTTAATCAAAATCGACGAAAATCATAGTTATGCAACAAAGCATAAATTATCCTTTTCTGGGTTTTTCTGGAAATTCCCTTAAAACTTTGGTTTTATGTGAGGAAAATGTATTTGTTTAAAAATTTTACTATATATGAATACATGTTTAATTTTTTCACCAAGGTACATGCTTGTACATCACGCACAAATTTTATACATGATTCCATGTTTACAGGCATCCAAATGGTTATACAAAAAATTTGTATATTATACATTCAAATTCTTTGTTTGAAGTTTTGGGGGAATTTTAATTTTTTAGCATCATCGTCATCATATCTTGATGTATATGTCAGAATAGACATTCATAGCTATAGGAATTTCGAAGTTAACAGAGCCAGTAAATATAACCTCAAATTTTGTCTTATCGTTTTGTTAATTAAACAATATATAGATACATTTTATATTTTAAAATCTTCGATATAGTACCAATTATTGAATTATCGAGAGTATACCATTAGATATTTATTTTATTTTAAAATTCAATTTAAAAATCATAAAAAAGGAAATTGTGGATTTGATATAAAGTGACTTATTGTCCACCTATACACAATCCACTTGGATTAGCTGTGTTACAGTTGTTCTTTACAAAATTGTTCATATTTATGTTCGGTGCAATTCCATTTCCATTGTTGAGGTCAACGATATTGTCTAAGACATTATTATAACTAATTTCGTTATCATTGCTTTGTGTATCAAGGAATATACCATTTTGTGATCCTTGGATGTTATTTCTTGTAATTTTTAGTAAATCAGAATTTACTAACGTCACTCCAGCCAAGTTGTTGGTATTTACCAAGTTGTTTGAAATTTCTGAGTTCCTGGTGGAATGTCCTGCAATACCTAAGTTATTATTTTTGATGATGTTTTCGGTTACCTTTAAGTTAGTTGCACCTGTAGTAAATACAGCGATTTGGTTGTTTTGTAGGATCAATGATTCTGCTGTTACACCTGAAGCACCTGTTACTAGGATACCTGCTTGGAAGTTTTGTATTGTTCCTGGACCCATTATTACTATATTGTTGTTGTTTGGAACCATAATTCCAACTTTTGAGCTTGTTAAACCTGGTCCACTAACTGTATATCCGTTAAGTTTAATGACTAGATTGTCAGCACCAATTACCATACCATCAGTACTACAATTCAAATTGGAGGTTAATTGAACATTAGAATTTACTACTTGTCCACATGATGGACTGATCGGTGGTGTTGTAGTTTGAACCGATTGTATAGGTTGAGCTTGGGTTACTTGAGGTTGTGCTTGTGTCATTGCCCGTGGTTGAATTGTCCTATCTTCTTGTGCCATTAATGGAATCGGTTGCAGTGTTATTGCAACGATCGATGAGAGAGCTACTAGCGTGGCCAACGTGTATGCCATTATTGTTCTTTTCATTTACTAGATGGAGTGGAATTGAGCTATTTATGTGAAACTATTATTTTTATTGTAACTAAGTATTTAGCATATTAATCGTAAATATTTTTTAGAACAATCAATTAGAACAATTGACAATCACTATATAAAAAAATATTTGAAATGTTATCATATAATGATAAGAACCCTTTAACAATAGAAATATTCTATTAAAATCCATTTGTTAAACAATATTGATAATTTGGTTTAATCTAAGCTCTATTTATTGTTAAAAAAAATTAAAAAATTTCTAACTGATTAATTTAAAAATCAGATAAATTTAGAGAAATGTCACTAACTATGATTGTCTTATTCCAAATCTATGGTTATTATTTTGAAAGAAAAGAGATATCCAAGGTCATTGACATGTATTTATGGTATGAGTAATTGACTGCAATGTATGTTAACAGTAAGCATTATTATTTTAAGATAAAACAAATAATTTGTCCCACTTTATGAAATTGGATACATGATTTTGGTTACAATCGTATTTATAGAGAAAAAAATATCTGTCTGTCTTTATTATGGATAAAAAATCTCCCAGTATATGGAAACATTAATTTTTATGGGTTGTTAATAAATCAATACATCCGTTTATTTTGGTAATACATATTTATGCACACAAAAATGTGCTTGTTATCAGACGACTTAGAATCATTAGTATGAGAAAAATCTTAGAATAGAAAATTACTTTATTCTAATAAAAATACACATAATCAGAGAAGATAATGTTACAGAACATGTGTACAATATACATATAGTGAACAAAAGTATTGTAAGAATAATTTTAATAAATGTTTGAGAACAGATTAAAAGATTTTATTTTATGATTGTTATCTTTGGGTTAAAAGAGATTTTAGAGTCATTATACATATACAACTGGTTATCATTGTATGTTTAAATACCTATGATATTCAATAAAATAAAATTCGTATGTGAAGGAAATACTTAAGATTCTTGATTATATTGGTTCATTCCTAAAACCAAACAGTCTTGAATAGATTAATAACACCAACCAGTGTGAAAGATTATAAACCAAATATTAAAATTTTATGATATGAAGATCGCTATCGCTGGAGCTGGAGTAACTGGTTGTTTTCTTGGACACATGTTAAATAAAAAAGGTTATGAAGTAGAAATTTACGAGGCTGCAAAAAAAGATGAACATTGGGCGGTATGTGCATGGGGAGCCTCAAAACACATGTTGTCAAAATTTTCCGAAGATGCAGGACTAAATTTTAATAATTACATATTACATGAAGGCAAGAATTTGATTATGGATTTACCACAAAACAAAAAAGAAAATCTAAATCTAAAAGGACTTGTGACATATGATAAACAAAGATGGGAAAAGGATCTGTTAAGAGGACTAACAGTTAACTATAATTCCAGATGTGATAGGTTTTTCCCATTCAACAAATATAATTATGTATTAGACTGCACTGGTTTACATAGAACCCTACTTCCACGATCAAAAGAAGATTTTATAATTCCGGCATATGAGTATCTGGTTGAAAATATTAGTGACAAATATAACGAATTTTATGTAATCGGATATAAAGGTGCTAGAGGATATTTCTGGTATTTTCCACTAGATAGTGGAAGAGGTTTTGTTGGAGCCGGAGATATCGATAGAAAATACTATGGTATAAATGAGTTTTTAAATAAAAATCCAAGTTCGAAAATTATTAAAAAGATAGGACGTCCAATACGCCTTTCACCACCAAAAAGAATGGAACCTTTTTATATTGATAATATTATTGGAGTTGGAGAATCAATAGGATGTGTATTTCCTATGCTGGGAGAAGGTATAATTCCTTCTTTGATTTGTTGTGAATTATTTTTAAAAGTTTTAGATAGTAATCCAAAAATGTTTAATTTTAAAGAATATAGAAAACAAGTTTTAAAAAGATTTGGATATTATGATGACGTATATAGAATAGTTAGATTAAAAATGGATGGAAAATTAAGTACTCTAAAACATGGAAAATTGTTAATGAATATGTATAAAAATATGAAAAAAGAAGAAAAAAGATTTGGGTTTGAAATCAGTCTAACCAAAATGAAAAAATTGGTTAATGCATTATGAAAGGTAAATTTTTTCAACGATCTCACATAGGAGTTATTTTAAAAAAGTTTTAGTCCGATGGATTTTTTTAATTTTTCTTTTTGTAAATTTTTAATATAATCACGTAATGGATAATCATATAGGCTATTAAATCCAGTTTTGGTAGGCCTAAATGAGAGATATGAGAAAAGCATATAAAAAGCGCCTTTTCTTCCAGTTTCAGTTCCAGTTAAAACATTTTTGAAAAATCTTGCAAAAACATATGCTGGGTGGTATCCAAGAGTTTTCATACTGGCACCAAAAGCTTTGAATTTATGTTCTTTTCCAAGAGGTCGCATATGTTCAAAACGAATGGAAGGTAAAACAGTATATTCATAACCACATCGATTTGATTCATATAATATTGCAGATTCATAACCCATTTTTTCAGGATAGTAACCATTCCATATAGTATTTGTAAAAAATGAATTTCTGACTATTCTTCCAGCTCCATGAGGCAAAATACTTGATTTTTTTTTATACTCTCCAGAGATACATGAGATTAATGGATGGATATCCATAAATGATATAATTTTTTCAGCGTAATCAGAAGGATATGAAGTATCATCTGTTGAAATCATATGATAATCGGTTGGTTTGAGATTGTTTTTATGAGAAAATGAGATCGCTTCATTCCAATTTTTTACCACACGAGTAATATCATAACCTAAATTCTTATGTGAAATCAAGAAAAAACGATCATAATTTGATTTGATTTTTAACAATTTTTCTCGAGTTTCATCAGTAGACCCATCATCAATTACAATAATATATTCTGGTGGTAAAGATTGATTTAGGATACTGTAAATTGATCGTTCAATTATTTGTTCTGAATTTCTACAAGTAATGATAACAAAATAACTTCCCAATATGTATCGAATATATTTTTTT
>CAZHFI010000073.1:0-6879 GCA_964531845.1 uncultured Nitrososphaeraceae archaeon | reverse complement strand
AGAATATCTGCATTTATCATTGACGAAATTTCATCAAAAACAGATTGGATGGAAATATTATTTTTTACTGATTGCTACTGAACCGGTGCATCACTCTATCCTAGGAATCTTTTAGCTAAAGATGAGCACAGAAATATGTTAGTTGCAGGAAAATTCCTAGAATCACTATTACAAAAATTCGGACGTCATATTGTATATCCCGATGGCGGTACATGGTATCCAGAACCCTGTACTGTACTTGGACTAAAACACTATCTACATACCCCACACGAGAAAAGCATTGTAGAACGAGTAAACCAGTATTTCAAAGATAGAATAGAATGATTCTATGATTACTACTCATGTGTAAAAAAAGGATAAATTTAGTACACATTTACAACTAGATATTATTCTTTGAATTAATGTACAACGATCTTAAAAATAATAAATTCGATCTTAAATTAGGAGATGAAAAAATTACCAAATAGAATCAGAGTTATATCTATATTATCTCATATTTATAAAATGAAGATAAATAAAATTAAATTGGCATATGAATTAATAATCTTGTGATGTCTTTTATCCCATCTTTAGTTATAGCTGGAACTTCTAGCGGTGTTGGAAAAACAACCATCACTTCTGCAATATTGTATGGTCTGAAAAAGAGAGGATGGAAGATTCAATCATTTAAGATAGGACCGGATTATATTGATCCGTCATATCATACGCATATAACTAGTACACAGTCACGTAATTTGGATTATTGGCTGATGGGAAGAAAAGGAATAGCACGAACGTTTTATCAGTATGCTGAAAATGCAGATATGGCAGTAATTGAAGGTGTTATGGGTCTGTTTGATGGAATGAGTGGAGCAAACAATCTTGCCAGTACTGCTCAGATAGCTGAGATATTGGATACACCGGTAGTTTTGATTATTGATGCAAGTAAAGCCGCAAGGTCTATTGCGGCAGTGGCATATGGTTTTTTAAATTTTGATAAAAAAATCAGAATCGTTGGTGTTATCATAAACAAGGTAGCTAGTGATAAACATAAAAAAATTATTCAGGAAGCGTTTGAGGATAAAATAAAAGTTCCAGTTTTAGGTTTCATTAAAAGAGGAAGTGAACAGAAAAATCTTAAAGAAAGACATCTTGGTCTTGTTCCAACAAAAGAATTAGACGAGATTAAAAAGAAAGAATTTGTGCAGTCAATAAGAGGTATTGCAGAGGAGATAGATCTAAATAAAATAGAGAATATGATATTTGATAAAAAAAATAGAAAGTACAAAAAAATAGAAAAATTTAAAGCAAAAAGTAAAGATTCTAAGCATATAGAACAGGTCACAAAAATTGCTGTCGCCCTTGATGCGTCATTTAATTTTTACTATCCAGATAATTTGGATATCCTAAGACAGTACGGAGCTGAAATTGAATTTTTTAGTCCACTTTACGATTCAAAATTACCAGATAACTGTTCAGGATTACTAATTGGAGGTGGATTTCCTGAAATTTTGGCAGAGGAACTTAAAAAAAATCATCACATGATAAAAATGTTAAAGGATAAAGCGTCAGACGGAATTCCAATCTATGCCGAATGTGGTGGATTAATGTATTTGACAAAATCCATTACAGAAAATTTCAATAGTATGAATACAAAAAAAAGAGGTAAAAAAATGAAGATGGTAGGACTGATAGATGCAGATACTGTTATGACTAACAAATTGACTTTAAATTATACACTTGCAGATGCAGTAAGCCAGAATTCTATTGCTGGTAAAATGAACTCGGTTCATGGACATGAATTTCATTATTCAAAAATAGAAAATATTGCAGCGGATGCTAAATTCAATTACATAATGAAAAGAGGGGTCGGGATTACGGGAAACCATGATGGTTTTATAATACACAATACATTGGCTTCATACATGCATGTTCATTTTTTTAATCAAAAGATCCCAAAAAGAATTATCGAAAACTGTTTGAAGTATGATAAAAAATAGATGTCATTTAAAAATAATAAATGAATCTACTATATCGTTTCCTGAATTTTTATGAAAATTTCCCTTCAGTATTTTTCCAAATGCATCTTCGGTAAATTCTATTTCTAAAAATCCATGTGTTTTAATCTGTGTTACCACATAATCTGACTTGTCATGTAATGGATACAGTCCCGCACCAGCAGTACATACAGTTATAAAGATATGATTTTTCTTGTCCCTGACATCACAACTTTTCTATTTTAGTTACAGTAGGTTTATCTCTTTTATCATCATTATATTCTATTAGAAAAGTTCTCTGATAGTTATGATTATGTCCGCTTAACACGATATCTACACCGTATATATCAAATAAAGGATGATATGCACTTTGCAGACCACCATTACCATCATGTTTACTATCTGAGGAATAAAAATTTCTGTATCCATAAACAATAATCCAATCAATATCGTCATCCTTTGATGCTTTTTCCAGATCATTTTTTACAAAATTATACTGTTTACTTTTTTCATCATTGGGAATTTCAGTTGCTAGTGCCAGAAAATGTACGTTGTCATGATCAAATGAATAGTATTGTTTGTCCAGATCAAAAGTTTTTAGATATGTTTTTACCTGTTTGGGTCCTCCAAGAGAAGACTTCATTAAATCCCATAGACACCTTTACATTATCTAAATATTTCTTGGGAAAGATATCAATCCAGCATGAACTACTTTTTTGATTTGAAAGATTCCCCCAATGCGAGGATTATCTTGGGTTTTTCATCTATCATATTGTCTATGGTTTTTTGTACATCCTTTTCACAATTAAAATCACTAGCTGCTACAAAATTAAAATCCTTTGATTGAGATTTATCACTATTGTTATCCATTGCAAAACTGGTAAAAAAATTATTTTCTAGATTCAACAACGCGGTAATAAATAACAAGGTCAATGATAAAACAACGAATTGTTTTTTATCCAACATCAGGCAAGTATTATGACTGAGCATTAAACGATACAGCTCACATTCAAGTCTTTTTCGAAATAAATTTATATTTTTGGTATGGCGGACAATTTTGAAATTCGTATGAAGGTTTAAATATTATTATAGATCGCAATGTCAGGTTTGATATGACATATTGTTATCAGATATTAATGTTATCAGATATCAGGTTGTTATCGTATTGTTTGAATTTAATTCTTTTCTCCTTATTCTGTGGATTGAGAGTAATTTCAAGACTAGTAATTGATCAAATGACAATTTTCTATATGTTTTAATTCTAATTAGGAAATAATCTTGATTGGTCTTGATTTAATCGTATAAGATTTTTGTCATGTAGATGTAATAAAATTAAAGAAATAATCCAGTTTGCACTGGATTTGATATAAGTATCTTTTTCTTTAAATAGATTCCTTTAAATCGTGAACAAAATCTTTTGACTTTCTGTTAATACTAATTCTTTTAAATTTATCTCTGTGATAATAGATATCTAAAGATGAATGCAACACAAAATCTTAAAAATGATCATATTACAATAAGAAGAGTCAAAGAAATTGCTCAAAAATGTTCAAACACACTATATGCAAACCAACATGTACCGATAGAAGATATAGAAATTATCTCTGTGATAATAGAAGAGTTTGTAGATCATTTTCATCATGGAAAGGAAGAGAAAGCATATTTTCCAGATACAAAAGATAAGGATGGATTTGCAGAAGATATTCGAAAATTCTTAATTGAACATGAATTAGGAAGAAGAATAGCAATTATGTTGAGAAGAGAATTAAATGAATGCAAAAGGAAGATGAAAGAAACACCTATGGAAACAAATAAACTTGATAATATTACAATGGAGCCAGTAGCCAGATTCTTAAAATCATATGCAGTATTTATTGATGACCATACAGGAAAAGAAGATAAATTCTTTGATCTAGTAAATGTAAGAAATGTAATATCAGCAGAGGAAGACGAAATGTTATTGAAGCATTATGAAATGTGCAAGAATGAAGCTGGAGGAGAAGCACGAATGGCAGAAATGATAATACTGATTAAATATTTAGAAGAAAGGGAATGGATGAAAAATGAATAAATAAGAGTACAGGTGAATTGCCGTCAAAGAATTATACCAGTATTAGAAATGATGTTCTCGTCGTGTTAATCCAGGTTTTATAAAAATAGCTAGAAATAAATGGTATTGTTATTTTGATGATGTTCACAAGAAATATCATTTCTCATATAAAGTCATAGATTGTTTTACGGTTGATATTATTTGATACAAATTTCATCTTTTTGATGGTTGTTGATAATTTTACTAGTATCTTTGAAATCCCTTATTTTTAAAATTAGTATATACAAAGTATTTGAACCCTGAGAATTGTTAATTCCAGTTTTTTAACCTATGATTTGATGGTTTGGATCCATGTACCAAAAATGGATATAACTTGGAACATATCTACGATTAAATATAATATTTTATTTTGTATCCTAGTACAGGATAATTTCAAATGGTAAGTTTAACCAAGAAATAGCAGATGAAATAATTATTTTAATAAACAGATATGGATTTTATATATAATACAAATAATAATATCCGTACTCATATAATAAACCAATCATGAATAATTATAATGATACTGCCTATGACATTGCTGATGATGCAATAACATTAGATTTTAAAGACAATATCCTGAATGCAAGAAATGTTATGATGAAGTATAATATCAGTAGAATCGTCATAACTGACAACAAAATACTAGCTGGAATCGTTACTGAAAAAGATATTGTACGTTTTCTATATTCGTCTAAATTGAATAGACGACCTCATGAAATAACGTTAGATGAGGTAATGGGAGAAAAAACACCCATCACGGTAGATGAAAAAACACGATTAATATCATGTGCCAAAAAGATGTTGAATAAAAACATTAGCTCATTAATCATAACTCAAAATAATCCAGCAGATATCAGAATATTAACAAAAACTGACATAGTTGAATACTATTCTAGATTTTATAAAAGAGTAAACAAGGTTAAAGATTATATGACTACTCCCGTATTATCAATTTCACAAGATGAACTGGTAAGTGAGGCAATGAGACTTTTATTTGAAAACAAAGTTTCCAGACTTGTAGTAATCAAAAATGATAAAGCTATCGGAATCATTTCTAGACGGGACTTGATACCTCTGAGCAGTTTAATGAATTCGTGGATTGAAAAATACCAAAAAAATCAAGTTGGTTTTAATACAGATATAGGAAGTATCAAAGGAATTATTACTGTAAGAGACGTTATGCGAAGTTATTTAATTGCAGTTTCAAGTAACGATGACTTATCAGATGCAGCAAAAATAATGACCAGAAATAGAATAAGTGGACTTCCGGTAGTAGATAAGAATTCAAATTTAAAGGGAATAGTGACCAAAACTGACATTGTAAGAGCTTTTTCCAATTTAGCATAGACTCTATGCAATGTTTCTGAAATAAAATAAAGAATACAGAGACTGTATATCATAAATTGAATCTAATTTGTTTATGTAGTCATTTATTATGTAAGATGATAAACCCAAATTCTAAGAAGACTAACAAAGGTTTTTGAATAGTATATTCAAAGTAATTGTCTATTTTGAAATTTTGATAATAAAGATAAGTTCTTTCTGCCAATTCTTTGATTCGGTCAGTAATAAATAAATTAAAAATGCTAAGTTAATTTAACATAATATTTTTACCTCCTCATTTAAAATGAATGTATGATGCTGTATATCATTAAATATTGATGCATAAAATGATATCCACTTATGTATGTGATCTGTAACACAATTTCGTCTTTTAGTGCATGAGAATAATCATCAAAACCTTCAGTCCTGTCCAGGAAGTACTCATTTATTCTTTTCATCACATTATTTGAGTCTTATTTTTAGATATCAAGATATTGAATCTAGATTTTTTTATGATACTTCATGCTCAATCCAATTTTTTAAAGCAGTATTCATCATTTGGAAACTTTCTTCTATATCAGAATCCATTTTTTTAGGCGTAAAACTGGAGGCAATTCCAGAAAAGACTTCCTTGTTGATAAATTTTACCGATTTATCATCGATTTTTTTAATTTTTAATACGCGTTCTCCTTCAAATAATGAAGATGACAATAATTTTCCTTTCCATCTGATTTCAGAGAGTTTTTCTACTTTGGTAATATTAGGATGATATGTTCTATTTCTACCAGATTTGAGATGCAATTGCAATTCAATTTTCTCTCCTTTTTTTGGCTCACCCGTAATATTTACAATAAAAGGATTCCATTTTGAATAATTTTGAAAATCCGTAATTACGTTCCATAGTTTTTCTGGTGTTGAATTGATAATAATTTCTGTAATGATTTCTTTTGCCATTTTTTGACTAAATATAATCTATAACACAAAGTTTTTAAAATTTTTGTTTTTAGTTCAACATAAGGAATGAAAAGATTTGTTAATTAAATGGGCAGATGGAAAGAGATACATCAGAATGGTTTATTTTTAAGCTCTTTTTTAGGCTCCGTTAAGATATTTTCATCATATTCCGTTTTCAATCTGAATTTATTATTTCGCATATAGTTATAGTGATACAAATAACGATAAACAGTTGTAAATGTAATCCAGAACACAATCTTGTTTTCCTGTACATCTATAGTAGCAATCATCTTAACATCAAATACGCTCTATATGATAATGAGTTGTCCATTTAATATTTAAACAAAATTTGATTCAAAAAGAGGTTGCAACTTAATGGCACCCATAAAGCGTATAAATTGAAAGTATGACTTGATCTTTGTTAAATAAAGCATATACATATTTATAAAAACTAATACATGTATATACTATGCAAGATTTACTTAGAGCCTATCCCAAAATTAACCTCCTATAAACAATAAGACTATTTGCCAA
>CAZHFI010000072.1:0-6967 GCA_964531845.1 uncultured Nitrososphaeraceae archaeon | reverse complement strand
TTTACCTTTACTGTATGAAGGTAAAAGAGTGTAACAGATGTTATGGGATAATACAGTATTTTATTACACTAAATTAAAATAAGAACTTGTTTTTAAGTCAATTTTTATTTTCTAGACATAATTTTATTTATTCACAAACTTTAGATTATCAAGAAATCTTTGTTCTTCTTGAAAGAGATAAAGCAGCTATAACTAATCCAGCCAAACCTATTCCGATACTGCCCAAGGTAATAAAGTATATTTTATTTAAATTTGAATCAAAATTGCTGATCTCACTTTTTGTACTTTGTAAATCTTTTCCAATCAGATCGAGTCCACCCTGTGTACTTTGTATGTTACTTGACAATTGACTTAGAACTGCTTGAATTGTAGAACTCAAAGGACCGGATGAAGGAGCGGATGATGCCAAGGTGTCATCAGGAAATAAGAATACCTGTTTGTTTTCTATGTTGTCAAGAGGAATTTCTGTATTTATCTTCTGTCCGGAAATATCCCCAGTTATGGTTATACTATAAGATGATCCAGGACGCGTAGGTATTATCTTGGACTCGTATACTCCATTTCCAATTTCTGATGGAACAAAATCCATATCTTTCGTTAATGTACCATATTTTATGGATAAATTAGTATTAGCCAATGCATTAAATACTGGTTTTAAATTTTCTTCAGGGCCCTTTTGAACCTGTAATATAACACTATTCAAATCACCTGCAAGCGGTGGTTCGTTTAACCATCCAACTTCAAGTGTAATATTTCCAAATATTTTAGACGTATGAGCGTAAATATCATGGTTATAACCACAGTTCATTAATAATATGGCTAAAAAAAGCAATCCACCAAATAAAAAGTTAAATTTAGATGGAAGTGTTTTCAATTATGAAATAATTTATAGATTTGCAATTTAATCCTTTTGTAGATTTTTTATTTGTTTTCTAAATAATTTTCCTAATTTAGATAAATGTACTACAATCAAGGTAATAATAAAATAGCAGACAAGTCAGTTATAATTTACCTTGAAACATTTTTCAGTTTATACTACTATTTTGATGATAAGTATTATTTCATTTTTAATTATATCTTCATTAATGTTCCCATTTAAAGATATTTATGGTCATGCATTTATCACCAATAGTAATCCCCCCTCTTCCCAATCTCTTGCTACACCTCCTTCACAAGTAGAAGTATATTTCAGCGAACCAATTGATATTAAATACAGTGTAATAAAAATTCTTGACGAAAATGGAAAACAAGTTGATACAGAGAATATTCATTATTTGAATTCTGATCAAACCTCTATAACAATTGGATTGCCTAAACTAAAAGACGGTATATATACAGTGACTTTAAAAGTTCTCTCGCAAACGGATGGACATGTTACTGATAGTTCAATTGTGTTTGCAATAGGTCAAAAGATTATACCTCCAGAAATCTCACATAATATTTCCCAGAAATCTGTTATTTATATTCCCGAAGCACTTGCAAGAATTCCAGCACTAATTGGACAAGTGATTATTGTTGGAGGGTCTTTTAGTACACTTTGGTTATGGAGACCATTGAACCGAATTGAGAATTTTTCTACATCAATAAACGAACTTCGGAAGAAAATCGATAAAAGATTATTGTCTGTTTTTCTCTTTGGTTCAGCCCTTCTTATAGTATCAGACATTGCAATCTTGATATTCCAGTCACAGGCAATCTCTGCAGGAATTGGTGATGTAATTTCTACAAGGTTCGGGACAATAATATTGATTAGAACAATCTTGTCAATAGTAGTCTTTTTAATTTCACTTTATATATTTCAAAATAATAAGAAAATTCCAAGAATAATTAAGTTGCGTGAAACTATACCAATATTGTCAATTGGTATTTTACTTCTTGCAACCACTAGTTTAATAGGACATGGTGCTGCTAATTATGAATTTGCTTCAATTATAATAGATTTTGTACATAATTTAGCAGCCTCAATTTGGATTGGAGGAGTGTTATACTTGGGATTTGTCTTGACTTCGGAACTAAGGTTGGACAAAATTCTTAAACATGAACACAAGATAGCCTGGATTTCTTTACTAATACCGCGTTTCTCTATACTTGTAATTACTATCCTAGGGTTCATCGTTTTTACTGGACCATTTCTTTTATATATATTGGACAATAATTTATCGCAGGTATTTTCATCCTTATATGGTTTAACTCTGGTGATAAAACTTTCATTAGCTACAGTCATGTTGGGAATTGGATCCTATAATCAATTAACAATACAAAAAAATGCAAAAGCATTTACCTTGATGACAATTAATTCATTAGAAAATAACAAATTCAAAGATATGAAAAAAATATCTGATGCAGGTTTTTCTCTTAATGGTAACAAAAAATTATCTAAAAAAACTAATAAAGTAGATATTCTGTCTAGATTTTCTAGGTCTACAAAGATCGAATCAATTATAGGAGTCTTACTTTTGACATCTGTAGCATTCATGGTAAACACAGGCTTACCGAAGAGTGAATCTTCCTATCAATCCCAAATTCAATCAGATAATCTCAATTTAGTTCAAGGTTTCAAACAAGGATATCAATCGACTTATTTTGTCGATAACTCTACTAGAGTAGTACTTTCAATTGTTCCATACATGGTTGGAATCAATAATTTTACAGTTTCCTTTGTCGATGCCAATAACAATCCTGTAGAAACAACTGCTGCAATGCTTCAATATACAGAAGTTGAAAAATCAATAGGACCTAACAAGATATCCCTAAATAAGGTTTCAAATGATATCTATTCAGCCCAAGGAACCTTTGGAATACCTGGACTATGGAATATACAAGTAGAAGGTATTCAAAATAAATCTAATTCTCCATCAATCTCTGCTACATTTAATGATGTAAGATTGAAACCAAGACTGGAACAATTGTATTTCAATACAACAGAATTTAATACAAAGGATAATTCTAGTATGCCATTATATCCTCTGTATGATAAGAATAGGAATTTAATATGGGTTGGAGATACTAAAATCAATAGTGGGCAAATTCTAGAATATGATATAGATAAAAACCAATATTATCAACACAAGATAAATAAAACAAATATTATCACAATTTTGACTCTAGATAGCAAAAACAATCTTTGGTTTATAGATCCTATATCAAAACAATTTGGCATATATAGACCGGATAACAACCAATATCAACTATTTCAATTGCCTAAAAAAGTATCTCCAACTAGTTTAGCAATTGATCCGAATGACCACGTTTGGATCTCATCTTCCACTACGGGGCAGATTCTTGTGTTTGATACCAAGACAAATAATTTTACAAAGGATATACAATTGGAGAAAGGAGCTAGACCATTGACTATTTTAATAGATCCCTTTGAAGGAACAGGATGGGTAGCAGACGAAAGAGGAAAGATAACAATGATAGATTCTACCAACAATTATTCATTAACAAATTATGAACCCAGCGGGATGAATAGTACATTAAAGAGTCCGACTGCCCTTCTATTAGATAAAAGAAGTAATAACATTTTGATTTCTCAACATGAAGGTCAAAAGGTTTCAGTATTTAATTTAATAACAAGGACATTCCATGACTATCCACAACTTGATCCTGAGGGTCTTCCTTTTGGTATGGCCATGGACAAGTATGGCAATGTATGGGTTGCACAGCACACTATTAATAAAATTTCAGTAATTGATCCAGAAACAGGAAATTCCAAAGAAGTAAACATTCCAAATAAAACACCCTTTGTCCAGTGGTTAACCTCCGATGCAGATGGAAATATATGGTTTGCTGAACAACGAGGTAACGCTCTCGGTATGATAAGTAGTAATTTACACGCAACACCCATAAATTCTGTGATATCTCAATCTTTCTCTACCGAAGATATGGAAAAAAATAGTTGGTTTAATTATAATCTAGTGGTAGCTCCAGCAATCATCGCTGGTCTGGTACTAGTAGCGTTAATGTATGTTAAAAGCATTATAGACTATAGAATTGCTGAAAAAAATATAAAAAAATATCTGGGGGTTATTTAGTTACAAACTCAATTTTTTTGGTAACGTTATCAGATCAGCCTTTCAGAAACTGGAAAAAATAAAATTCCAATTCCCAAATCAATGTATAGTTCAATCATTGACAAAATTAATGTCGAAATTAACGAAATTTTAATCGAGTTTTCAAAGGTTGGACATCTTTTCTATAATTCAGATTAAATACTATGTGTACGAGATATAAAACATTAATCAAAATTTTATAGATGAAATATGTATTTTTAGAAATTATAAAAATATTCTCAATTTAATCAAATTTTAAACTTTATAAGATATATATTATATTATATAACTTATTTTAATCAAAAATAAAAACATAAATTTCCGTATAATTTGATAAATTAAAAACAGCTTAGTATTTAATTAGATGACATAAAACCGGAAACCGATTTATTATGACAATACCATGTATTTTTATACAATAAGGATATAGTTAAAATGTCATAAGGCATATATGAATATTTTAACAAGACCAATACGCCGAGTATCACATTTTAACCAAATGAAAAGAACGGTTCATTAAATCAAATTATAATATAAAATTTGATTATAATTAGGATTTTATTTAAATATTTTTATCATCATAATTTTGATAATTAGGACAAACAAAAAGGAAAGACGATGAATAACTCAAATTATTTATTCATCAGAATACATATGAAATACAGGCAATTGTGTTTCAGATAACCGCGGACTCCTTCAAATGGTCCAAAGGATAGTATGTACCTTGAACCCACTAGAAAGTCACATAGTAAAATACCATTAGATCGTATGGTCTGCTGTATCTAGGAGATTCATGGCTATTTTTATTCGTGATGGATCTTCTAGAATAAATTTTGATCGTTGAATTTTTCTGCTAAATAAAAGACAAAGCAATCTGTAAATTTAAAGTGTATAATGGATGAGATTATATATTTTGTTTTTTAATTAAATACCTAATAAAATATAAAGTAAGAAAATTAATTTTTGAACTATATATATAATAATATGGATTTCCAATAGAAATCCATCTTGAAACGATTCATTACATTATTTATATTTTTAGAATAATGAATATATGATTAGAACATATTGGTTATTATAATAATTAAGTCATCTTTATAGCAATAAAATAGAGACAAACATAAGGTAACCTTGTAATAAATTCTCTAAATTTCCTAACCAAATAGAAACTTGGAAACGATTGACCCCATCTTCTCAGGATATTGATGCATCATTCCATGTCCCCCTCCTTTTATCTGAACCAAAATTGATTCAGGAATCTTTTCTGTAATGGATATGGAATTATAAGGAATTGTTAAATCATCTTCAGTTCCAACAACAACAAGAGTTGAGGATTTTATTTTATTAATTTCACCACATAGACTTTTCCACGAAGTTATTGCTGTACTTTGTAAGTTTAACGATTTATCGCTAATAAGATTATTCAAATGCTTTAGATATTTTGTATAACCATCCAGATAATTAGAATTATGTAAAATCCAATTTTGAGGGAACATATAATGAACCATTGCACTTATTTTTTCGATAGCAGGAATGGATGAATTATTCATATTCTCAAGACTTGTTTTGCCTTTTGACCTGAGTTGAATTGTTCCGTTCCGCATAGGGATGCATAAATAACAAGTTTTCTTACTTTCTCTGGATGCGCCAATGTCAATTCTTGTGCAACCATTCCACCCATCGAAAATCCCAATACATCTGTCTTATCTAGTTTTAAAGCATTTATCAAACCAAATGTATCCTGGGCAAATTGTTTAATAGTGAATTCTTTTTTTCCAGATGATGTATTTCCTATTCCCCTATTGTCAAATATAAAAATAGTGTGATTTGAAGAAAGAGTTTGCAAAAATTTTGCATTCCACATATCCATAACAGAGCCGAAACCATTTATCATTACAAGAGAATAGCCTGTTCCTATCGTTTTGTAGGCAATTTCAATATCGTCAACTTTGATTTTCTTTATCGGTATAGACATTAGGTACTGATTATCAAATATAAGCTGCGCGTGCTTATCATCTTGCGCTTTTACAAAATTAAATGAAAAATCTTGGGTGGATAAGAATATAGATAAAAAAAAAGAAATTATTAAACCAAATTGTAGTAGTTGGGCTGTTACAATTTTAGGTCTTTTCATTATAGATAAAATGTATAAAATACAATATAAAAATTTGGGAAATTAATTATAAAAATAAAAATTTTAATATTTTTCTGACAGACAACTCAATAGGTAGCATATTCAGAATACCTAGTAATTGTTAATTTTTTTAATTTATCAATATGATATTAAATTTTATCGAAATTTTATAATGTTGGATTGAAACTTCTATTAAAAAAGATAAAAAATATCCACATCTTGAAGCAACTGTGTAATACTCTATCGCCTATAAAGTTAATCTATTCTTAAACGATCAAACAACTACGTAACTTTACCTGAAACATATTATCTATTACGACAAAAAAGTAATAGTTGGTCAATTTACTGATACGACGATATCAATAAATCGATTTAGATATTAAAATAATATGTTTCTGTGACCAATAAACATGTTGAAAAATTATATATAATTAAATTGTTAAAATTAAATATTATGGAAAGTATGATAAGTTTTGTAAAAAATTTATTTCATTTATTGTCCTTAAAAAACATGGGTTATTATAGTTGTTTTTTAGTCTGATAAAAAAAAAGACAATCTAAATATAAAATGAATAATTCTGATAATATTAGATTGGTTCATAAAAATCAAACTTTTTGATCTTTTTCGTAGAAATCTAACTAATTCAAATCCACTTCATCACATCATACATAGATTGATAATCATTACAAATGAGAAGATAAATTCAAATTTGTTAGCTACAATTTTTGTTGCAGTGAGTATTTACTTGTGTATAAATTTCCATACTTTACCCACTTCTAT
>CAZHFI010000071.1:0-7052 GCA_964531845.1 uncultured Nitrososphaeraceae archaeon | reverse complement strand
AATTAGCAAACCACATAAGCCAATATCCATCAAAAAAATATTAATTTCCATTTTTTTAAATCTGATTTAAGTTTATTGAAAATATGAAGTAAAGAATATTTGCTTAAATATTCATTTAATAAAAAAAATTAATGAAAAAAAAGTTGACTGATTTTATCAGCCAATAATAAAGATAATTACTACAAAACAGTTTATGGATTATAAATATATAATGATTATAGTTTATTCGTTGAATGTACTATTTTTACATGGTTAATATTTTAGGTTAAATTAGTTTTTTTTATAAATTTAATAGGTTTAATTTATTAACAATATTTTAATTAATTCAATAGTTTTTCAAAACCTTTTTGTGACCTATAGACACAAATAACATTTCTGAAAAAATATTTGATAATATATAGAAAACTACCGTAGTTTTTTGATTTTAGTCCAGATGAAATGGCATTGGTATAGAATGTATATTTTAAAATATTAGAACCTTAGACATTTTATTGAGTTTATTTAAACCAAAACCTATTCAATAAAAGTAGCCATATGGTATATTAGTTAGAAATCTAAAAGAAAATTTCTGTATCATAGTTACAAGTTATTTAATACATCATTCACATTATATAGTGTTTTTATTATTATAAAACAAACATAAAAAGAATTCAAATAATTTTAATAAGGCAACAAGATTAGTTTATTCATTGGGCTCCACCAAAATAGACCTTGAATTAGAAATAGAGATTAACGTTCCAACTGATATAATGCAAGATAGAACTAGAGCGAAAAATGTCCAAGACGGTATAATCCGGAGCATACAGAAGGGATTGTATGAGGAAGGAGTATCGTTTAATATAAAGAAAATTTATTTTAGAATATAAATTTTAATCTAATCTTAAAATCAAATATTGAGTTAAATAATTTAAAATAAAAGAAATTTTTTATATAAATGAGTGATTATTTACTAAATAAATGAATGATAACGATAAAGATTTTAATCAATTTGTCAATAATAAGTATATCAATATAGAAAGTTATAAGAAAAATGGAATGTCTGTAAGAACTCCCGTACTTTTTGTAAATAAAGAACAAAAAATTTATTTTAGAACAAGTAAAAGTTCTGGAAAAATTAAGAGAATTAATAATAACGCGCAAATTAAATTCGCTCCCTGTAATATTAATGGAAAGACAAATGATAATTATTGGAAATCAGGTTTAGCTACTATAATAAATGGATCAGAAATTGAGATTATTGATAAGCTTTTTGAGAAAAAATACGGAATCATAAACATGCTTTTAAAATTAATATACAAGATAAGAAAAATGGAATTGGTCTTTGTATCTGTTTCAATATCAAATGATACTTAATTTCAGTTTTTTTTCTGCTTTGATATATAGTCTCTATAATAAGAAATTTAGATTCAAATAAAAGTATTTGAAGATAATACTTTTTTAGACGACTACATAAAATTACGATTTGGAAAACAAAACATAAAAGTTTGATTTTAAATCTAGACCTAAAAAAAATGGGCTAAGATATTGATCATCTTTTAAAGTTTCTAAATTGGTTCAATAATATCTAAAATTCTAAATTTTAGATTAATAAGGATAATGAAGTATAAAATTAAACATAAATGATTTATGGAAGAATCTTATTGATTAAAATAATTAATTAAACGAACTGAGAATATTATGATAAAAGAGAACTAAAATAATCCTTCTCAGGCTTTAAGTGCTTGTTTGTAGAAACCTGTTTATAATGCAAATAGATTACAGCCAAACAAAAAGATGGATCATTAATAAAAAATTTATTGGTTGTCCTTTATGCAGCTCTTCAAGATATATAGTTTTTACCGATGAAATTCCCGATAAGACTTACCATCATAATGAATTGTATTGTCATAGTTGCGATATTTTATTCTCTGTTACCCATGCGGTTCCACCTTTAGAAGTTTTTAATTAATAAATAATTTTGGTTCCCAGATTTTCCGATTTATTATCGTAGTTGTTCTCCTTTGATAACCCATTTTCCTGACTGGACACCCAAATAGACTTCACCAATTAAATTGCCGTCACTGTAGACTTTCCCATATTCCTTAGACATACCAACCAAACTTGATAAGAGACCACCTTTCTGACGAAATCCTGTTTCGATAACCTTCATATTCAATTTATCACTTACTTTTCTTAATATCTCTCTGGCATCAGACCAGTCACCCTCCCATGAAATAACAGTAAAAGTTCCAAAATGTAGGGTAGCAATTTCATAATCTAAAGTTTTTGAATTATACTTTTTTTTGTGAGAAATTGAGTACGAATTCATCCATTCAATTGCTTTTTCGGACTTTTTTTTCTCCACTGCAAATATGTTTGAATTAGTCAATAGTTAGCCTTAACTGGACATCTGAGATATTTAGATTTTTATTAGTAGAATTGATTATTCAATGCATGTTAGGCTAAATACATCATAAGGAAATTTTACATATATCCAGATCAATATACTCGCTAATAATTATTCAATCTTGCATGAGAAAGCGAACATGTTTTTTGAATATAGATCTATTGTTACAATTAACTAGAACTTGATTAATCTAAGAATAAACAACTCAGTTTTAAATATTAAATTTTTGTAAGAGTAAAATGAGGAGAGAAATTTTTACAAAAAAGGTAAGAAAATTATATCTTTCGGTTATAATTAGATTTACAATTACTTAGTGTGCAGCTTAATTCAACAATAATCAACCTTATTCATAAATAATAATTATTCTACATTGAAATGAATCTAATATAAAACATTATCTCTAGTGCTGCTTCTGCTTTTTGCATATTAAACTTCCTTGACAGTAAAGGTTCTTCTAGTACACGTTTTAATGATGAAAATACTACCACAGCAATCATCCCTTTCAAGCATCTTTCAGTTTCTTGTATCTGTCATATCCAATAATTTCAGTCAAATTAACCAGTTCATTCCTAGAATTGCAATTTCTTGTTCTGCCACTAGCATTCCTTCTGATAGATATAACCGGCTCGCTATGCATTTTATCTAGAAAATTGAAATTTTCTTTACTCTCATATACTTTATCTGCATATGCTTTTGCAATTCTGTGATGTTTATAAATTTCCTTTATCATAGGTACAAATTTCCTGGTATCATGAACCGTAACTTTGGGTACCCTAAATGAGATTATCTGTTTTGATTTTATATCAACGGCACTAGGTAATTTCAGATATTCCCTGTGTTCTTTTTTCCCACTTATCTTCAATGTAATTACCTTTTTTATAGAGGGCAAGGCGAGGCATCGATTACTATTGGTAGTGATTTATCTATATTTTTAATATCATTATTCTTGTAATAATCATCTTTCAAATTAGTACATATTTTCTTGATACGTCTTCTCAATTGGGTAAAAATGCATTTCCTTGATTTTGATATATTCTGCCAATCCCCTAACAATTCCCTGTACTGTTCTGTATGAGATATAAAATCAAGTTTTGATAAATGCCAGAAACTGTACATAACTATCTGGATAAAGAAATGGTCTGTCAACCTTATTTTTGTTCATCTTTACTAGTTCCCTTTGTAATTTGATAAATCCAATATCCATCAGAATATCTCCTCGTTCAATTAATGGCTCATTATATGCAGACCAATTTCTATAAGACATTAGAGAAATAATGTAGTTAGAAAATAATAATGCTACACACTAACAATTACTATGAAATTATCTAAATTTAGTCCTTAATCAAAGATAATAAATATAAAATGTGAAAATATTAATGAAATTAAGTTTTAAAAGTTATGTACTATTTTAAACTAGTTGTTTAGATTTGAAATGAGTTCGTATTTAAAACAAAATCGACGCTATAGAAAATCTAATTAGAATAGTAGTGAAATGTAAAACATGGTTGAGTTTGATTATATTTCGTTTTCATCATTGATTATATCACTCTTAGCAGTATCTATAACTTTGTTAAGATATACAAAAGAAAGCAAACGACAGAGGGTGGCTGATATTGTTTCAGCTCTTACAGATATTATTAAACTGATTGATAACGACAGGGCCATAAGATCACGAGCACTGCTTAGAAAAAACGAGTTTTTGAATTCCTTAAAGATTACTAAAGATAATGATTATGGGAATGAACCATTGACTCATTTAGACTCAGAAACTGAGGCTGCAGCAAGATATGTTGCGACTACCTATGACAGATTAGGCTTCATACTAAAACACGATAATGACCTGGAAGATGAAATAATAAGATGGCATGGGTCTGTAATTGCAGATATGTGGATATTAATTAGGCAATTAATTAATAAAAAATGGCGGATAAGAGATAGCGAATATATGATGGAATTTGAGAGATTGGGTGAAAAAGCCCTGAAGTATAAAAATATCAAGGGGAAAAAATTACAATATGACGTGTGATGGGTTTAAAAAAATATAGTTTAATAAAAAATTATTCATCAACTTTTGAAAGATTATTACCAGTATAACATTATAAGCATGTTTTTAGGTATTAAAAAATAATATGATTTTAAAAAATATAGAACTAATAAAATTATATTAGTATAAATTGTTTCGATTTAGTCAAAGTGTCTTATATTAGAAATACAATATGCTTGGTACGAAATATTCTATCAGATTATTTAGATTGTCTCGTTATAAAAAATTAGCAATATGTTTTAAAAATGAATTATTATCATTATAAAGAAATTTTCTATGTGTTTCTCATTATCTATAATATCAAGCCATAGTTCTAGCAGTAAGCAACCATCTTAATTCACCACTAATCTTTGGAGAAAATGAATTTATTCTTATTCTTGCTAGGCCTGATGTTTTTAACCTGACCTTTAAAGATTCGTCAAATTTTATCTCACTTATTATATAGGATATCATGTAGATGAGTGATGGATTATGACCAATTATCAATACAATTGATTGTGGATTTAGTTTGGATAAGATGTCATAAACATTTTCCATATTCCCTTCTGGCATAAGATCATTTAACTCCATAAATTTTGTATTATCTTTATTAGTCAGAGAAGATTTGATGATGTTTGCTGTTTGACTACTGCGTGTTAGTGGACTAAAGAAAACATGTGTGAGATTTATTTTATTTTTTTTTAAAAATTTACTGACTACTTGAATATCTTTTTTTCCAGATAGCGTTAGTGGCCTATCGTAGTCATTCATACCCAGTCCAATATTTTTTACTGCTTCACCATGTCTAAGAATATATAGTTCCACAAATTTATAGAAGAAAATCAATATTTATGTGTTCAGTTTTGGATATCTATTAGAATTATTTTAAAACAAATAATAAAATTAAATTAATTTTAACCCATCTCATGAACACAATTAATTTTTTCAATTTTAGATATTTCAACTTAACTACAATCACCTAATCTACTGAGCGAATATTTTTTACATAACTGTATACTGAATTCATTTTCTGACATATTTTTGTCATATGTAAATGTTTCATAAATAGTTATAAAAGATAATGCTGAAAGGAACAAAAGAGAAAAACCAATAAAAAATAATTTTGCAAGTTTTAAAATAGAATTACACGATATTTTGACGAAAACAGAATTTTCAGATTTCATTGTTATCTAATTACATTGATTCGTATTAATCTTAAACACAAATAAAAAATATATCTATAAAAGATTTAGTAATGTCTTATTCCTTGAACCATTTATATAGTAAAATTGAAAATATGTTTTTTATATAGAACATATAATTTTTTTCCTATACAAAAATAGATTGTAATTAATTGCCTTTTAATAAATAAGTTTAGAAATGGATATAAAATTAAACATTATAAAGCCGTTAATATCCAATTTATATTCAATAATGTATCTCTTTTTAATAATAGTCACTAATTTAGTCTTGAGAATTTAAACTATTTTTTAGATTTTAATTTAATCCAATCCCCAATTTTTGGGAGAACATTTTCCTGAGAGTATCTGCTAGCTACTAGACCCACATGACCTATCGGAAATTTTAATAATGTATAATCCTTGCTTTTAACACATTTGGAAAGAGCAATGCTTGAAGATGATGATACTAGATGGTCATCTTCTGCAATTACATTTAATATTGGAATTTCAATTTTTGAAAGATCTACCATAACATTTCCTAAACTTAACTTATTTTTCACAAGTAAATTTTTTTGATAAATATCGGTTAACCATTGTCTAAATAATTCTCCAGCAATCGGCGGAATATCGTATAACCATTTTTCCAATCGGAGGAAATTTTGTACGAAATCAAATTCTTCTATTCTATCTAGGAGTGTCAGATATTTGTTTAATCCTTGTTTGTATGGTTTTAAAGAAATATATAATTGGAAAAGCAATTCCGGAGGTAAGTTTCCCGTAACATCAACAATTTTTCGAGATTAATATGTCTTGAGACATTTGTCAAAAAAGAATCATCGTCAGTATCAATTATTGGAGATACTGTGATTAAATTCTTTACTTTATGCGGATAAATTGCACTTTACATTACAGACATTGTACTACCCATACAATATCCTAAAAGAGTTATTTTTTTAACAAAATTTTTATTACAAATTAATTCTACGCAGTGATTAATATAAGATTTTATGTAGTCTTCTAGTGAAATATAATTATGAATGTACTTAGCCGGTTTCCAATCAATAAGAAATATATCAAACCCTTGTGTTAAAAGATTATTTATAAGGCTTTTATCACTCTGAAGATCCAATATATATGAACGATTAATTAGTCCGTATACTATTAGGATTGGTGTTTTTTCTATTCTTTTTAGTGGTTTATAATGTAAAAGACGGTAAAGCGGTTCATCAATTAAAATTTCATATGATGTTTTTCCAACGTCTACTTTCACATCATCTGTAATAACTGACCATGTTTCTTTAATTTTTTCGAGGTAACTTAATTCTTCATTAAGAACTAAATTTTTTTTATAATCCGTTTGATTGATTATCTTTTTCTCTTTAATCTGATTTGTTTGCATCATTTTCAATTCTTTTTCCCATTAGTTGATTTAGATTAAAAATCTCTTTTCTAAAATATGTTA
>CAZHFI010000070.1:0-7120 GCA_964531845.1 uncultured Nitrososphaeraceae archaeon | reverse complement strand
GGAGCCCTATTTAGAGAAAAAATTGTAATGTATTGTAGTAAGAAAAAGATTATACTTGCAGTAAGTGAAAAATTTGTAGATGAATTTGATTTTCCACTGCCGGTAGAGGTACATCCATTTGCAAGATTTTCTGTATTAGAAAAATTAAAAAAATATGGAAAACCGAAATTAAGAACGGATTACAAAGATTTTCCTTTCATCACTGAAAATGGAAATATCATCTATGACATATCAGAATACAATGATATTGGTAAAAAAAATGCATGTACTGTTGAAATGGAAATAAAAAATATTCCTGGCGTTATAGAAGTTGGACTTTTTCCAAAATTATCAGATATTATTTTTTACAAAATAGACAAAAAAAATGGAAGTTTCAAGAAGATTGAAGGATAACGTCTCGATAAAAATAAAATATAATCCGCCCTATTCAGATATTTTTATTATTCGTAACCTTATATTATAAAATAGTCACTAATTCAAGTTCTTGTCCGCATCAAGTTTAAAAGTTAAAAAATTATTTCTAATTTCTTTAGATTCTCACTGATTTATTTATTATTCTTTACCTACTACTAACAGGGATTATTCGTAATTTTCCTTTGATTTAATATTGTAAAATCAAACCTAATACCAGAACAAAATATTAGATAAATTTAGAATAAAAATATTCAAATTGATAATTTTTCCAATTTTGCAATTAGATCAATTAATTGAAATGTAAAGGGATGGTCAGGATATTTTAATGCGGTTAAAAATTCTCTACTGTCAAATTGTATATCACAATAGCAAGGTATACTTGATATGACCTCCATGGACATGTCCTCTTTTAGTTTTTGGATAGTAGATGATTGTTCGTTTATTATATTAGAATACAATGTCTGTGTAGATGTTTTGTCACCAGTACATGAGTCGTTTTGATTTATTGTTGACAATGAAGGAGGATGGCAATATCCTGCAATCCTATTTAATACCAAAAATGCCTGTGTCCCAAGTTTGGCAAATGTGGAATATATCTCCTTGGAAAGAATACGTGTTCCCTCAATATCAATTCCATCCATCTTTAAAGATAACAATATTGCATTTGCTATGGCTAGTGCATTTATAGACCAATATCTGATCCCTGGACTTGTATCAATAATGATGTAATCAGGATCGTATTTTTCAGATATCTCTTCTCTAATCATTATAAATTTCCTTAATAACTGTACTTTTGATGTTTCTTGTCGTGCAAATCCATCGAGTTTATAAATGTCTTCCTTTGAGGTACTAGAATATCCGATATAAAATTTTCCTTTGTCAAGGTTTGACATTGACTGACTTTCAACATGTCCATTTTGTTTTAGAAAATCCTTGAGGTTAGAACTTGATTCGGTGATTACCTCTTCCAAGTCAGCCTGTTCAAATAAAAAATCATTGATCCATTTTCTAGGTCTGGTGTTAAAATAGGTCTGAAGTGAGGGTGCATATACATCAAGGTCCAATAATACGGTAGAAAAACCTTGCATGGCCATCAAAGCAGCAAGATTGGAACTTATTGTGGATTTTCCCGTACCACCTTTATATGAATGAAAAGCAATACATTTAGTCAATATTTTAGTGGTATCTTTGAATTATTATATAATGTTTTAAAACCCTGGTTCATTACTTGTTAATCAATAAAACACCATGTGAAGGATCTAATTTTAAAATTAATAATCCAGCAATCCAGATTGTTATTTCTTGTTATTTCTTATTTTTAGAGTTTCTTCCAAAACTTGTTTTAAATAATCTTCCATCTCATTTGTAGAAAGTTGTGTTTCTATGCCGGTTTTTTCTTCCATCTCCTTTTCCTGCTCGCTTACTAATCTTTTTAGGTCATCAACTGTTTTTTTCACCGTACTTTCCATTTCTCCTTTGCCTATGCTACTTAGGAAATTTGCATCATTAAGTGACAACTTTTTCAAAGATTTTCTCAGATTAAGATTTTGGGAGATAGATATTGCTGACGAGTATATTCCAATGCCAACCAGATAGGTAGCTATAGGCAAAAGTGTCAAATTCAATATTCCAAATGGTGGGTACGTAATAACAAAAACACTGACTTGATTTGTAAAATAAAATAGAACGAATCCAAAAGCAACTATTTTAAGATATTTTGCAAGAGGATTATCTGTTCCCATCTGTTTTGCGATTTTCCAGAATACAAATGCAAACAGGATTCCAACTGTTGCCGATATAACAGATATTGCAATATAATAATAAAAGAGATTCTTATCAGTATCGGCCTGTATAAGATTAAATGAATCCAGTGAAGTAGACAATTGTCCAATAAGAGGTAACATCATTATTATCCAGAATTTGATTTTACCAAACTTGTTTGCAAAAGAATACAACATCTTTATAGTCGCAATATAAAACAGAATAAACATAGAATTTTCCAAGTATGAGTATACGTCATAATAAAGATTAAAAAAACTTCCTTCTTCAAAATCATAAAACTTGATTTCTGTGAATTTATCTACTAGTTCTGACTTGTGAGTCATGATTTGGTATGAATCACCTAGCCCTGCAAAAATATTGTTAAAAAATAAAATTCCAAAACCTAAAGTAAATAACAATACAACATATGAGTGTCTATCATTTTTATACCAGTGTAAAAACTTGTACGAGAAAACTCCAAAGATTATTGAACTTTCAAAATTAGCCAGTATTGTAAATAATACAAGGAAACTTTTATGATAGAATGAAAATAATAAGATGTTAAAAAGTGTAACAAAACATAAACCTACTAGAATTGCACCGTTAATCAATACAGATTTATCAATTACCTGCATCAGTCGATTCGTTATCAAGATTTCTTTATGTACAATTGAAATTTTTTTATAAAAATAATAGAAAGATAAAGAAGTAATAACCATTATGGAAAAAAGAAAGATACCATATTGAGATGTTATAAAGCCTATTATAAAATCTGGAATTATAGATATAATTCCTTCAATTAAACAAAAAAATGAAACGGCTAAGAAAATTACTGAAAAAAATCTTTGGTTTTCAACTAATTCGGTATATTTGATTTTCAATAACAATAATCAGTGCTAAAGCCCAAAAATAAAATTAAAATCTTGGATTGGCGCCAGAGACTTGTCCACTTACCATATCTGTTGAATTTGTCATTGCATCAGTGGAATTGGATTTTACATCTGTCGAATTAGAGGCCATTTCTGACACGGAGGAGGATGCTGAATCACCTTCACCTTGTGAATATATCGGATTTGTTTGAATTGTCAAAAAAGAAAACAAAACGGCCGTTCCAATGGCTAAACTATATACAATTTTTTTATTCATTGTAAATGCTTATCATACTCTAATATAAAAAATTTTAATAAGGAATTTGGCGAAATAAAATGAGTCTAAAATTAAATATACAAAAAGTTCAAAACAAAAAATTTAATTAATGAAAAATGTGTGGATTAGATAAAATTCCAGAACTGACAAATGCTTGTAAATATCTCTTAAACTAGATAGTAATACAAAACAAAAAAAATCATGTCTAGGTAATCACCGAATATATCTTTAATATAGAGCCATGTTTTACAGGGAAATTTCCTTTTAATTGAAGTGTAGTTTTATAACGATCGTCGAGGGATATTAATGACTCGGCCATATTGTTTTCAATGTAAATGTCCCCGTTATCTGCAAGGTCCATCACACGTCTAGCCAGGATGATACCAGGCCCCCAGATATTTTGGTTGTTGTTTACATCATTTACAATAAAAATGGAACCAGATGCGAGTCCTATGCGAATCCCTATTTTTGATTCTTCAGAACCTTCAATTTTTTTGTTGTATTTTTTTAGTTCATTGTGCAGATCAAGACTTAATTTTAATGGAGCTTCCATATCTCTAAGATAACCAATTGCCATTCCATCTCCTGTTGGAAGTATTTTTTTTTCAGATATTGATTTAAATGAATTTGAAGACCCTATCATGTTGTTTAGGACATCAATTTTTTCAATCTGTTTTCTAACTGACAGAGTAGGATTAGAAAGCCCTACTATATCAACAAAAAAGAAATGGCCGTAATTGACACTTGAAGCTCCTGCATCAGATACCCTGTCTTCGCCAAACGCTCCGACCAGTTTTAAATAAATATCGTAATGATCTCTATGAAAGACTAATTCGTTGTAAAAATACGGTAATCCGATTATATCTTTTTTACAAAGGGAACAGATGTTTGTTGAGGGAGTCATAAAAGTTAGTTTTCCTATACTTTCAATTTCAAAATCTATCCATCTGCCAGGTAAAGATATGCTATTGATTCCAACTATGCGAATTTTTCTTGACCTGCTTTCTCCTTCTTTTTCAGCTTCTTCTATTTTGGTTTCAATCATTCCTTCAACTACGGAATTTAGCAATTTCATGCTGGATTCATCAATGGATGGCGGAGTAGTAAGTGTAAATATGGCAGTTACCTCTTGGTCCTTTAGTATATATGCCAAGTCGTTGACAAATTTAATTACATCGTATTGTTTGTAAAGAACTAGAAGATGGGTTATTGAGTCTAGTACTAGGTAGATACGATTATAATCACTATTTGGTTTTATTTCCTTGATTTCTGGTATTCTCTCATATACTTCAGCGATAATTTTTCTGATGTCATGTAATAAAAGACGTAGGCTGGAATTTGATTGAACTTGTTCGATATCTTGAACCTTATTTATATTATCAATGGATGAAGGTTTATCATAAATACTTTGTACTTCAGCGTTATCATCGTGATAATCATTTTCATTTAAAAGTTCATGGGCATAAGGATTAATGAATCTGAATTTTCCTACATATGATTCATATTCATCTAAAAAATGTCTCTTGAATTGTCTTTCACCCATAATAGAACTAATAAAAATACCATACCCTCCGCGTTTTAAACTCCCATTAAAAAATTCTTTACAGTACATAGTTTTTCCTGACCCTACCGGTCCTGCTAACATAAATACTGCTGAATCAATACCAATAGCGATATCTTTACCTAAAAGCTCATTAAGACCGGGAATCCACAAGATAATAATACTTACGGTGATTGTTTTTATATCTTTTGAGAGAGATTTTCGTGAAAAAAGAGAGGGAATCAACCAAAAATAGAACTCTTTTACATGTCAAGTCAAAGAAATTCAAGGTCCTAAAACATATAGCAATTAATTATTAGCCGGTGTTTCTTGTTTTCTAAATTCAGAAATTCCAATCATAGTATTTTCATAAAAATTATTTACAAACATGCGAGGATAAACGATTTAAGAAAACAAAATAATATTAATAATAATTCGCCTTTGAAATTACTAAATATTATCTTAATTTTTGAGTACACTACAAGTGGTGTTTTGAAGTTTCACTAAAAAAAGGTTTTATTAATATATAACTGTCATTGGGAATTTTATTTTTATAAAATATGTTTTGAGTATAAAGACAGGTTTATCAGTCTCGAATATTAAATCATATTAAGAATGGTTAATCCATAACAGGTCATTTAATACAACTAACGTTATGTAATTATTATAAATACATTTTTGAGTTTAAAAATATTGTTTCTGATATCTTGCATATCTTTTTTTGTGTATATGAATAAATTAAATTTATGTGTGGTATAAAACCACCTGCATACTACAATTAATCAATTGTTTCTCCATTAGATTATCTTTCTATACCAAGTGCCTGATCTTTATTCAAATACAATAATGGCTCATGGAATTGGTCTTTATCATTGCTAAAGTATCCTTTATCATTGGCACAAATTGTTCCCGATTCCACTGATGATTGCAAAAGGAGTTGTTTTATTTGCTCTGGTGAAGCAGATGGATTATCTGCCTTTAGCAAGGCAACCAATCCCGCTACGTGTGGCGCAGCCATACTAGTACCTGTATCAAGAGCGTATGTATTTCCTCTATATGTAGACACGATATCAACACCTTCGGCTGCAAAGTCAACTATCTCACCATAATTGCTGAAATCTGCAAAGTTATCATCCTTTATGAATCCTTGATCCAAAGATGGTCCCTTGCTTCCACATGTATTATCACTGTTACCAATTGCAGAGACAGTAATTACATTTGGATCGCCTGCGGGACTTACCTTGCTTACATCAATACCTCGATTTCCTGCTGCTACAACAAAAACGATTCCTTCTTTTACTGCTGCATCAATTGCATTGTTTAAGGCTGCAGAAAATGGATTTTCTATGCTGATGTTAACAACATCGATTTCGTCCTTATGGTCTAGTATATATTCAATTGCCTTTATCTGATCTGCAATGGTGCAAACACCCCTATAGTCACATGCTTTTAGGCTCCAAATTCTTGCGTCAGGTGCTATTCCAACAATTCCGGATTTGTCACTTTTTGCCCCAATTATTCCTGCAACATGAGTACCATGCCCGTATTCATCGTCAACTGTTGTAGAATTACTTACAAAATTAACTGCACGGTACACATTAAGGTCTGGATGTGTGATACTGACACCTGTATCTATTATTGCCACATCTATATCCACGTTTGCCCTTGGTGTTTTGATGATATTAGCAGAGGACCCAGTGATGTGGATAAGGTCCATGCTAGTTAGGTTATATTTAGCCTTCTTTGCAGAATCAATATCCTTGTTGAAGAATTCTATTGGTTTATTTATCAAAATCTCTTTTGGGGCGGTTTTTGGACATGATGGTTCACTGGATGTAGTATTATTATTATTTTGGAGTGATGTGTTGTTTGCATTCTGAGCAAAGGTACCATATATGTTCTGATCAACTAGATCAAGAAATGGGTCTTGTCTCATCTTTTGAAGAAGACTCTGATCGCTAACGTAAGTAGCAAATCCCTTGAAATATGTCATGTTGTATACATAGATTATCTCGGCTCCCTGTTCCTTGTAGTAATCAGCCACAGCATACGGGTCTGACCATAGGTGTAATTGAGCAGGAGTTAGATTTTGTATACTTGTCTCGTTTATGGTAAATATGTATTGACATTGGATTTTCTGACCATACATTTTTTTATACTGGTCTGGCTGACTTGGTGCTTTCGATACACTGACTGATGTAGCTCCGCCTCCACCGGCTCCGCCACCGCCGCCTCCACCGGCTCCGCCACCGCCGCCTC
>CAZHFI010000069.1:0-7121 GCA_964531845.1 uncultured Nitrososphaeraceae archaeon | reverse complement strand
ACATACAAATAGCCATCAAATGGATTTGTTTCAATATCTGTAATTATTCCAAATCCGCTACCAAATGTTACATTTTTCAGTTCTGTGTCATTATTGGCGATTTTATCAGCGAGTTCATTCTTTAAGATCAATTCGTTCCTATCCTCATTTAATTTAAAATGAAATATTCTGCCTTGTTTTACCGACCCTACCATCATATCATTTTGATATTCAGATCCAAGTTTGTCTGATGCGATAAAATTTATCGCGGTGGGAGCCACGGTGTCATTCCACATAAATAGAGGATCATTATATTTCCCCTTCCCGTTAAAAGTTACCAAAGTATTATAATCAAATTTTGTTTCTTTAAATTTATCATACAAATTTGAGAGTCCAAGTACTTGTCTCCATCCTCCATTAAAACCAGGAATTATTAAATTAATCTCATCTCCAAAATGAGACCCATTTTCTGTTTCCCATAAATTTCCGGTAACTGGATCAAAACCTATTCCAAAACTGTTTCTTATTCCATATCCAAAGTACTCGTTTAATGGTGATGTATTTCCAAGAATTCCATTACCTACCGGCTTCCCATCTTGAGTAATATAAAGAACACCTCCTCGACCATCAGGTGTTCTTGTTGAATTCAGATTTTCCGCCAATGTATCTCCGGAAGGATCTTTGTGTCTATTAAGATCCCCAACAACAAGGTAGAGGTTGTTATCCTTTCCAATTTGAATAATTCCTCCATTATGAGAAGGTCCGGGCAAAAACGGAAGGTCCAATAATAGTTTTGGATTAATCAACTGATCGTCGACAAGTTCATATTTATATAATCTGTTTCCTAAAATTTCACCACCGTCTTTTTTGTCCGTTTCGGTATAGAATAAAAATACATTATATTGGTTTTTATCTTTAGAATCAATATTAATCGTATTCATATCAGATACTGCAATTCCTAATAATCCTCGTTCACTCATGTTTGCAACATTTAAATCTAAAATTGGTTTATCATAAATAGAACCATTAACAACCAGTTTGACTTTGCCTGTATTCTTTTCGATAACCAACATTTTTTCAGGATCCAAAAACGCCATGCCAGTGGGAAAATTTAAACCAGCTGCAAATAACTCTACCTTTAAATTTGGGTCAGTCAAAATCGGCATTTCTTTGACTTTCTTGGCTCCATGAACTAGAGCAAAATTTCCCGCAAACGTTATGATAAGCGATATTATTATAAGACACAATAGATTCTGAATTTTTGGTGAATTCAAATTATTTTATTTTAACACTAGAGGTATTTCAATGTATTTAAGATTGTTTTCTATTAATTTTTTATTAATAATTAGTACGGATTTCGATCTTTTTTGAACTTGGATTTTGTTTGAGATTTGTGTATGGATAAATCTTTATATCATATTTCGGTCCTTGATCTTTTTTTACTATATCTACAGGATAAGTGTTATTGTATAAACTCAAGATAAATTTTCCTCTTTTATTATTTTGCTCGATCAAATCACGAACAGAATCATCAGCAACTATTATGTACTTATCTGTATCTATTGGAATTGTGCTATAATAACTTCTATCTTCATAAACCAAGCCAAATACATGTCGTGGCATCCAAATGTACAACGGACTTGAAAGCAAAGTAACTGATCCTTCTTTTGTATCATTTTGTATTTGCTTAATCATAGATACATGTGCTTTTAATTCTGCTGTACTTACATTTATGGTTATAAGCATGGTTATGCAAATTAAACCAAAAATGGTCAAACCCAAGGTTGATATGATAGGAAAACCTATTTTGAGTTTTTTATATGGGATCATGGTAGACACATCAAATAATAATTTCGCACCTGAAATGGAAAAGATAGCAAGTAATGGAATTAGATGGAAAGAAGACACAAAATCTATCCAATATAGAAATATCAGAAAAGGAATTGTATAAAGTATTGGGAATAAATCCTTCCTGATTGTCATATAAGCCATTCCTACCAATCCCAGAACAAAAAATACAGGATCATTTATGAAATAGGTTCTAAGTGCGCCTATTAGTGGTCTACTTTCTCTATCAGTTTGAGCCATAACATCTGATTTCCATTTTTCAAAATCACCAATAATCATTGCGTGTGCAGGCCAAAGAGCAGGAACAAGAATTACAGGGATGATCCAAATTACTAAAGATTTCAATTTGTTGTAATGACTGTATGAATAAACTAGATAGGCAACTACAGGAATCATAGTAAAGATCGGTATCTTTGTAAAGATAGACAAACCCAAGAATGCTCCAGACAATAAAAGCAATACAAGTCTTTTATTTCCTATCTTTTGGCTATTGTTATTTTTTAGATAAATTGCAAATAATAATGATGCTAATAGCATTGGCATTTGTATGGATTCTAGAAATATCCTTCTCATTAACCATCCATAAGGCATGATTGCAAAAAATAATGATGCTATAAAAGCAATTTTTCGTCCATACCGCACTTCTGTTATTTTGTAGATTAAAAATGTATCCAATACTCCGAAGAGTCCAATTATTATTCTTGGAACTTCATACAAATTAGTAATTGATTCCAAATCTGGTTTTGGATCTAATATTTCAGGATAATGGATTGCTCCGAAAATTCCTCCCATTAAAATCTGCCCAAAATAAGGAGCATAATATCTATCTTGTGGTTGTAATCCTTGTCCTTGAAGGGTAGAAAGACTTTTCCTTAGATAATGTCCTTCGTCAACGTGCAAACTTGGAAAACCCACAGGATTCCATAAATGTGTATATGTACTCAAGATTAAAGGTATAAAAATCAGCAAATTGGGATTAATTTTTATTTTATTTAACTGAAAAAGATTATTCAAAATGAAAGTTCCTCCATATATTTACCGCCAACAATTGTAATTAAAAACTCTTCCAATTTGATATTAAAACAATTTTGTTAACTTTTACTGTCTCTAGAGATCTTGTATAATTGCCAAACAGATGTTATATAATCAAAAATAACATTCATGCCCATTTTACTCTTGCCGGATTTTCTGTCGGTAAAAGTATATGGAACCTCCTTGATTTTTACATTATGTGTTTTGACAAGAATTTCCAGTAATAATTTATACCCTTTTGTATCAAATCGTATTTCTTTAAATATTTTCCTGGGACATAAAAAAAAACCAGACATAGGATCATTTACATTTGGAATATGCAATCCAATTTGTGCAATCTTTGCAGCGCCTTTACTTAAGAGTCTACGCTTAAATGGCCATCCCGTTATGAACCCATTTTTTATATACCTTGATGCAATAATGATGGTATTAGGATTTTTCTGAATTTCTTCATTCATTTTTGGGATTAGTTCTGGTGGATGTGAAAGGTCTGCATCCATTATTAGAATATTTTCACCAGAACAGTACTTTACTCCTTCTACGATTGCCGCAATTAATCCATTTTTATTCTTTTTATTAACAAGTTTGATTTGATATGGTTTGTCTATGACTTCCTCTGCTTTTATCTTGTCATTCTTTATATAATCAGTAACTATTTTGCTGGTCCCATCAGGCGAATTATCATCAACTATAACTATCTCAGAAAAACAATTAGTTGGTATGTTTGAAATAATTCTATCTAGTAATTTCTCTATATTTTCAGATTCATTATATGTGGGTATAATTATAGATAAATCAACTAATCTCTTATTACTTGATAACATTCCTTGATTTTCGTTACTTACAAGCATCTCCCTCTACCCTTGTTTTATATACTTAAACTACATTATTAAAAACTATGGTACAATATTAAAGTAAGTTCTTTAGCATTTTTAATTTATTTATTTTCCATAATTATGTCGTATAAAAAAATACTATATGAATCTTTATTAAGCAAAGCATATGTAATATTTTAAATAAAAATATCTTAAAGGTTTAATAATTTTAAAAAAAAGATATTTAACATATAAAGAGATGTATATTATAAAAAGAGAGATGAGTGGTCAAGTTGTTTAATTATAATATTCATAACATTATTAAAGTTCAATCGGAAATAGTTTTGCACGAACTTACATATTTTGAAACACCTTCAATAAAAGGCCCTGACATAGTTCTGAAAGTAAAACCAATTTTTACAGACAAAGATTTTATAAAGTTTAATTCAAAGAGAAAACTTTTGAAAAAAGATATTAACAAAAATAAAAAAATAAAAGAAGTAAAATATAGTGAACATTTTGGTCCACTAGGTGCAGAATTTTTGATAAAATTTGATGAGGAAACGATTGAAATTACCATTAATAAATTTATTTCTTTTTCAAAGCATGTTGTTTATGTTAACTTGATTGAACCTCTCCTGAGATTTTTATTTATAGCAAAAGGTTATGTTCTTCTACATTCGGCATGCATGTCCATTGAAAATAATGGATTCTTATTGTCTGCACCTCCAGACACTGGGAAAACTACGTCTGTAATAAAATGCGTTCAAAAAAAATTAGAATTCTTGTCTGATGATATGACGATAATACATCTTCCTGATGAGGCTTTATGCTTTCCTAAGCCAATGACCATAAGTGCCCATACTTTCAGAACTGCAGTAGACACGACGCGCGGTCAAGAATATAATACCTCAGGGATGAAATTAAGGAGTTTTGTTCATTCCAAAGGAGGAAGAAGTTTCATGCATAGATTAGGAGATAAGAATGTTCCAATATTTACATTCAATGTTTTAGGACAATCTATAATAAAACCTCCAAAATTTGATATCAAAAGTTTTCTACCAGATACCATGATATGCAAAAAAACAAATGTGAAATCTCTTTATTTTTTAGAGAAGACAGAAACCAATGAAATTAATGAATTAGATACAAAGACTGCTTTAAACTATGCAATAGAAAATAGTGATGATGCGTTTCTCTTTCCTCCATATAACGAATTAGTTAATCATATCGAAATTGGTGGAAGAACTGCAAAGGAATTATTAAATGAGGAAAAAGTTATGCTGGAAAAGCTTTTATCACAAATAAAATGTTACGCATTAAGAACCAATGATAGGTCGTGGTACAAAACTTTACTTGCCCAAGCTCATAGAAATGTTATGTAGATTTTTTGTTACAAGGTTAAATTTTATTCTTAAGAGATTTAAAGAATAGTGTTTTAGATGATGAAATTTTTACGTTCTCATACAGGGTTACTATATATTATGATAGGAAATATACTTGGAGCTGCTATTACAGGTGGTTTTTGGTTAATACTAGCATTGATTCAACCCGTTGAGGAATACGGTAAAACAAGCCATATTGTTTCTTTGGCATCACTGGCCTCAAGTATTGCGTTACTGGGATTAAACACGACTGTTTTAACCTATATCCCAAAAGGATTTCAAAAAATAAATGTCCAATCAAATCAACTTATTATGATTTCCGGTTTAATTGCAGCGGTATTGATAGCATTATATAACTGGCAATTAGTTTTTTTTGTTTTAGGAATGACATTCTGGATGATGAGCACGTATGAATTGTTAGGTAAAAAAGCATACAAACAATATGCAATTGTAAATGTTGGAGCAAGAGCTACCCAAATAGTTTTATCGCTCATCCTATACTATTTTATGGGTATTCCAGGAATTGTATTAGGTTTTTCAATTTCTTTCTTAACATTTGGATATCAATATTATAAATCGTTTAAGAAATTTACATTGGATTTTTCAGAATTAAAAGATAAATTAAAATTTTCTTTACATGTATATTCATTTAATTTATCAAATGCATTATTGATGTATTTTGATAAAATTATTATTGCACCATTCTTTGGATATACTTTGTTAGGTTACTATCAACTCGGATTTCAATTTCTACTTTTTCTGGGTATGATTCCAATTAGTCTCTTCCAATATTTAGTTCCAGAGGAATCTACAGGAAAGAAAAAAACAAAGTTACGAATGTTGGGATTTGCAGTATCAAGTGGTTTAGCGTTGTTATTGTTTTTATTTAGTCCATTTATTGTCAATAATTTTTTTCCACAATATATAAAATCTATAGATGCCATTAAAATAATGAGTACGGGTATGATACCGTTATCCATTACTTACCTGATTAATTCTGAATTTCTTGCAAAGGGGAAAACCAGAGGAGTAATTGGAGGAGCAATTATTTATCAAACATTACAATTAGTTTTAATCTATTTCTTAGGATTTAGATATGAAACCATAGGATTATCATTTGCAGTCGTTATTGCATTAACTGGACAGGCACTTTTTTTATTTATATACAAACGGTACATAAAATAATACCGCTGTATATTTAATTATATTAAATATTTCTACCACTTGGTCATTTTTATAATTTCAAACGCTTCTGCATACTTGGTATTCATTTGATATCCACGATAACTACATCGTCCTATGATCGATTCTATCCAAAAAGGTCCACATCTTATTTTTTGTGAATCAAAACATTCTAATGCATTTTTCTTGATTTCCATAGTATTAGTAATATCTATGAATAATTGAGGTCGGAATATCTGTTCTGTAATTCCTCCTGGGACCGTTGTCTCGTACATGTATAAATCATTAAGATCTCGTGATGCAGATATTACCGCCTTAGTTAATATCTGATGATCTTGATGAGAATCGCCAATCCATTGTGTAAAAACTGCAGATGGATTATATTTTTTTATGAGATTATCAATTAGAGTGACAAATTTTCGTCCGTAAGTCAACTCCTCTGGAGACAGATCCAAAAATTCAGGACTTTTACATCCCATTATTTTAGCGGAATAAATTGCTTCTTTTCTACGTTCTTCTTTTTTATCTGATTCAACAAAATTTGGAAGTGTAGCTATTACTAACTTAACTTTGTATCCCAAACCAACTAACTTGGATATTGTACCACCCATACCTATCTCCAAATCATCAGGATGAGCTCCAAATACCAATATTGATCTATTCATAAAAATTCAAACAAATTATCTATATGCAGTGATATAAATCAAAAATTAAATATTGTTAAACTGATGAATTAAGCATTCTTCACTATCTTTATAATTCTTTTTTGTTTATATTCAGCATCTACTTCAATGGCTGCCTGAAGTATCTTACTTTTGATTGTTTCTGATGAATGTAAAAACATTTTTGTATCTTTAGGAAGGCAATGTCCTCCTATCCC
>CAZHFI010000068.1:0-7150 GCA_964531845.1 uncultured Nitrososphaeraceae archaeon | reverse complement strand
AGTCAATTCGAATTTCAAATGAAAAAATTGATTTCAAATATTGGAATATCAAATGATGATTTTGTTGTTTTTTATGATGATGTTTCCGGTCCGTCTGCATCGAGGGGGATTTGGTTATTGCATTTCTTCTCTCATAGAAATACTGCAATTCTTGATGGAGGATTTCGTCAATGGATAAGAGAAGGATACAAAATCGAAAGAACAACAAATCCATTTTCAAAGAATAAATTTAAATCTAAAACAAAAATGGATATTATAGCAGATTATCAATACATAAATGACAATATAGAAAAATCGGACATAGTAGTAATTGATTCAAGATCCCCTGATGAATATTCCGGAAAATTTGTCCGAGCAAAAAATAAAGGACATATCAAATCGTCAATTAATATTGATTGGACTCTAAACTTATCAGACAATAAATTTAAGAATCTAAAAGAATTGGAACTTCTTTATAAAAAAATTCCGCTAGATTCTGAAATAATTACATACTGTCATGGCGGGTACAGGGCAGCAAATACATATGTTGTTTTAAAAATGTTAGGATATAAAAAAGTCAAAATGTATCTTGGGTCATGGTCTGAATGGGGAAATCTTGATGATGTGCCTACAGAATACTAGAACATTAAAATCATTCATAATCTTTGTATAAAAACATTTAACATTGAAACAAAATGGAGTTAAATACGAAATACGTGACTTAATGGAAAAAGATTTGTCAAATGGTTTTTTAAAAACACTTTCAAATCTTTCAAATATTGGTCGAATAGAAAATGACATAGCTCATGCTAGAAGAGTTCTGTCTATTATTCAAAAATCAGAAGTTCATAAAATTTTTGTAGCTGTATTAAAAGATGACCAAGTTGTTGGGACAATAACTGCATTTATTGAACAAAAATTTATTCATGATGGAGGAAAAATATGTCACATAGAGGATGTAGCAACGAGAAAAGGTTATGAAGGCATGGGGATAGGTTCAGAATTGGTAAAAAGCGCTATAAACTATGCAAAAATGATGAAAAGTTATAAAATAATACTTAGTTGTGCTGAATCAAATCAACAATTTTATGAAAATTTGGGTTTTAGAAAACATGAATTGTCAATGAGATATGATATTACAATATAAAAACATAATAATTAATTCTAAACAGATTAATATCTTATGTCCCATTAAATGGTCATGGAAAATAATCATGAAGATCGTCAAGTTATAAAAATCCATAAAATAAAACAAGTAAACCTAAAAGGAGGTATAGTTTTTGATGGATTTCAGAATTTAGGGTTAACCAATACTATCGCATGTGGATGTTTTGTCAATACACTACAGACCGATCTTGTAGCCATAATAGATTCATCTTTATTTCCTGCAATCTCAATTATTTACGATTCAACACCACATTTTCCTGTTAGAATTTATGCTGATGAAGAAAAAAAACTGGCGTTTTTTGTATCTGAACTAAATTTAGACCCCATAATACAAAGATCACTGGCAGATACATTACTTGATTGGGCCGTGGAACAACAATGTGAGGCTGTAATCAGCATAGTAGGAAGATCCGTTGATAATTCCGAAGAATTTAAAGATGATAGTTTTCTCTATGTAGTCACAAACACAAAAGAAGGGATTAAAAAATTAGAGACAGCTGATGTTAAATTCTTAAATAGTGGAACAATAAGAGGGATACCAGGCATTTTGTTAAATGAAGGTATATTAAAAAACTTAACTGTAATTGTATTTATAGTTAATGTTATGGAAGGAGTTCCCGATTTCAGAGGAGCCGCTACTGTTGCCGGAGTAATTAGTAAAATTATTCCAGGTGCATATTGTGATACTAACAGATTAATTAAAGAAGCAGAAATAGTAGAACATAATTTAAAAATGATAGCTCAGCAGTCAAATAAAGAAATTGGAAATAAAATGTACGGATAGAGACAATGAAATAAGAAAAGAAACATTTTCGTTTATTCAAAAAATTGGATATTAAATTATGGTTTTAATTATGGATTCTAGAAAAATCGCTGTTTTTGATTCTGGAGTTGGATCTTTATCCATAATAAAAGAATTGAAAACATATTTACCCAACGAAGATATTTTATATCTGGCTGATAGACTACATTTTCCTTATGGTAAAAAATCACAAGATGAATTGTACAATATTGTATTGAAATCACTTAATTTTTTAGAACGTTTCGATCCCAAACTAATAGTGATGGCATCAAATACACCATCAGTTATTATCTTAAAGAAAGTGAAACAAAAATATCCTATTCCATTGGTAGGTATTTCTCCACCTTTAAGAGCACTAGTTAAAAATTCTATAACAAAAAAAATTGGAATAATGGGGACCGAAACTACCATTAAAAGTCCCCAGCTATCCCAACAAGTTAAGAAAATAATTCCTGATACTTTTGAAGTAACCAAAATCAATGCATCTCCAATAATAGATCTTGTGGAGGATGGGACTTTCTTAAAAAGTAAAACAATTATTGAAAAAATTATAAAAGAAATACTAGATGATTTGATAACAAATAAAAAGATTGATGTGGTTTCGCTATCCAGCACTCACCTTCCATTAGTCAAAAGATTTTTTGAAAAACTGTATCCTGATGTTATTTTTATTGATCAATCAGAATCGTTTGCAAAAAAAATAAAAAGATGGTTAATAAAAAAAGATCTTCAAAATTTTGGGTCTAACATCCCGAAATTGGATGTGTATGTATCAAAAGATAAATTGGAATTTAGTAGAATAATACGAAGTATAGGATTAAATGGCCAAATGAATATAAATGATAATGAGAAGTTTTTTTAAACTATTTTTCAAATCGTTTAAATTACGTGATCTCATCTAGGTATTAGGTTTTCCTAATAGTGGAATACAATGAATAGAAAAATCAGGATAGGGATAGATGTTGGTGGAACGTTTACTAAGGCTATTGCGATAGATACTCAAACATCAAAGTTATTAGGTAAAATAACAACACCTACAACTCATAATGCCGAACAAGGGGTAGCAACTGGGGTGGTAAATGCGTTTACTCAGTTGCTAAGCAAATTAGAGATTAAAGAGTCAGAGATTGAGTTAATTTCTCACAGTACCACACAAGCCGTTAATGCATTATTAGAAGGAGATACTGCAAGAGTGGGTATTATTGGAATGGGTGTTGCATTAGAAAAATCCAATATTATTAAAAGAACCAATATTGGAGACATAGAACTAGCACCAAAAAAATTCTTAAAAACATGTTTTAGGTTTATGGATACATCCAATTATCTCAATTCTCAATTAGTTTCAGATACAATAGATTCATTAGTTAAAGAAGGTGCAGAAGTATTGGTTGTTAGTGAGGCTTACGGTGTAGATGATCCTAGTAATGAACAGTTTGTTATGAAGAACTCAAAAATTCCCTCAACGGCGGGACATGAATTAACTGGCTTGTATGGTCTTGAGATTAGAACGCTCACTGCTGCCATTAATGCAGGAATTATGAAGAAAGCTATTGATACTGCTGGATTCGTTGAAAAAGCGATTCAAAAGGCCGGAATTAAGGTTTCGATAATGATAATGAAGGGAGATGGTGGAGTAACAAATATTTCCACATTTAAACAAAAGCCGATACTTACTGTTTTATCTGGACCAGCAGCAAGTGTGGCTGGCGCTCTTCTATATTTGAAGGTATTACATGGAATTTTTATCGAAGTCGGTGGAACATCATCAAATATTTGTATTATTAAAAATGGAAAACCAGAAATAAAATATGTTACCATAATGGACCATCCTACATGTATCAGATCCGTAGACGTAAGAGTTGCAGGTGTTGGTGGAGGTTCTTTGATACGAATTTCCGGTTCGAAAGTTATAGACGTTGGTCCGAGATCTGCTCATATAGGTGGATTAACGTATTCATGTTTTGCGGATCCGAAGGAACTCGAAGGTGGATATATTGTTAGGTTTAAACCTAGTCCTGAGGATCCGGATGATTATGTATGTATAGAAACACTGTCTAAAAAAAGATACGCCATAACAAATACATGTGTTGCGAATGCTCTAGGAAAAATACCGTCTAAAGAATATTCCTTTGGAAATTATACTTCTGCAAAAATTGCACTTACTTTACTCTCTAACCATCTAGGCAGAGATATGGATGAAGTATGTAGAAACATTTTGGAAATTGGGACAAAGAAGATTCTTAGTATAATAAATAGCATGATTAAAGAATACAAGTTAAACAAACAGCAATTAACATTAATCGGAGGTGGCGGAGGTGCAGCCGTATTAGTTCCTTACATATCAAACATAATGAATGTAAATTATCAAATACCTACGAATGCCGAAGTGATTTCATCGATCGGTGTAGCAGCAGCGATGGTATATGAAGAAAAAGAAAGAACATTAAACGATCCAACAGATCAGGACATTAATAATTTAATAGATGAAGTAAAAAGAAGTGCTATAGGCAAAGGCGCTCTTCCAGAAACATTACTTGTACAAACAGAATACTTTAGTGAAAGGTCATTGTTGCGAGCATGTGTTTCGGGAAACGTTAATCTAGATGCCAACGATATTCAAACAGAACCGATAAGTTTAGAGGACGCCATATCAACAGCATGTACAATCCTAAACACGAAAGATCTACAGCAAATAAAAACAAACGAAAACTATTTTATTTTTACAAGTGAAATACAAAAAAAACATTTTTTTAGTAAATCTCTACAAACATCCATTCTGATTTTAGACAAGACAGGAAAAGTAAGACTCTTTCTCGAAAATGCTAAAATCTTAAGTGGGCCTGCCCATAACTTAACAAAAGAGTTAGAAGAAGTAATGGTCAAATATCGGGAAAAAAATGATTTGGCACCTCAAATTCATATTATAGATGAAACAAATATTATAGATTTTTCAGGTTTGACTTCGCATGAACATGTAATCAGTGCACTAAAAAATCAATTGGATTATAACAAAAAAACAAATGTCAATGCAATTATAAAGATGTAATTCCTTGTTTATCGAATTTTTAATGAGGTTGGGAACAAAGACGAATAAGATCTTTTATCAAGGTATTTAAGATGAAGAATCATTGAAAGTACTAATTTGTTGAATGATTGGGTAGTCTTGGGAGACCTTCCGTCAGAAAATATGGCTAAAAATATATCGAAAAATTTGAATATTGAATTTAAATTTATAGATGTAACAACCTTTAATGATGGAGAAATTAAAATTAGGATAGACGGAGACTTGTCTAAAAAAAAATGTATATTAGTGCAATCATTATTTCCTGACGTAAATAACAAGTTTATCCAACTATTGATGATTTTATTTAGACTAAAACAAGACAATACTACTTTGAGAAATCTCGTCATTCCTTACTTGGCATACGCTAGACAAGATAAGATGTTTTTGCCTGGAGAAGCTGTAACAATAAAAATGATGGCAGATCTACTGAATTTTTACAGTCTAGATAATTTCATAACTGTAGACATACATAATATTTCCTCTTTATCATTTTTTAAATGTAATACAATCAATATTTCGGCCATACCTTATTTAGCAAACTACTTTTCTCAAAAGTATAAACTCAAAGATTGTATCGTGATTTCCCCTGACATTGGTGGTAGGATGCGTGCAGAACATTTTGCAAGCTTTGGAAATGTTCCCGTTTACTATTTAAATAAAACTAGGAATCGGTTATCTGGAGAAGTAAAAATCGAAGATCGGTTAGATTTTGATGTGTGTAATAAGGACATAATAATCGTTGATGATATGATAAGTACTGGTTCTAGTATTGTAAAGGCTTCCAAAATCTTGAAAGAAAACGGTGCCAATAAAATATATGTTGCATGTACACATGCATTGCTTTTGGACAATGCCATGAACAAAATAAAACAATCGGGTGTAATAGATATTATTTCTACTAATTCAATACCAAATGAATGCTCAAAAGTTGATTTATCTGATGCTATCACCAAATCAATGCAGATATAATGGAAATTAATATGGATTAGAATCACCAACAAATGATTTATCATGACCGACTTAAAAATAATTTTCTTGGGTACTTCCGGAGCAATTCCCACAAAAGACAGAAATTTATCTTCTTTAGTTATTTGGAGAGGTGATGAACTGTTGCTTTTTGATGCAGGAGAAGGTATGCAAAGGAATTTCATAAGAGCTAGATTGCCAATGAATAAAAAAATGAAAATATTTATTTCACATATTCACGGTGACCATTGTATTGGACTATTGGGGTTGTTACAAACACTCTCAATAAATGGACGTACCTTGCCTATTGAAATTTATGGTGACTTGAAAATTTCAGAATTTGTGAAAACAAATTTAGATATCATAAATTTTTATCTTAATTTTGGAATTGTTCTGAATATAATACGTGAGGAAGGATTAGTAACATCTCAGCCTGAATATAAAATAACATGTTGTAAAGGAAATCATTCAATTATTAATTATTCTTTTTGTTTGGAAGAATTCGATAGACCTGGTATTTTTAACATAGATCGTGTGAGGAAATACAATATCCCAGAAGGTGAGTTATTTTCAAAATTACAAAAAGGACAGGATATAGTGATTAATGATAAAATTATTAGATCAAAAACAATTGTTGGACCACCAAGACGTGGTAGAAAAATTGGAATTTCAGGAGATACTCGTCCAACAAAAGAATTACAACATTTTTTTAATAAATGTGATATTCTGATTTTTGATTCTACATTTGGAGATAAAGAACGTCTTAAAGCTAAAGAGACCTTTCATTCAACCTCTATCGAGGCGGCTGTTTTAGCAAAGAATGCAAAAGTAAAAAAATTAATCTTGACACACTTTAGTGCACGTTATCAAGATGTTTCATGTCTAGTTGCTGAGGCCAAAGGGAAATTTAATAATGTTGAAAGTGCAGAAGATTTAAAAATTATAGAAGTAAGATATCCTTAAAATATCATAGATGTATATTATTTATTCGATAAAATATCCGTGACATGAACCTATATTTAATATGTTCCAAAAAACTACTTTCTATTGATCTTACAACAAATTTCTTTCTACATAACCTATATCAGAAAGGCCCATACAATTATTGAACGTGTAGTTAACTAAGAGCCTATCCCAAAAATAGATAGGAATTTAGCTTGTTTGTTTTCTAT
>CAZHFI010000067.1:0-7172 GCA_964531845.1 uncultured Nitrososphaeraceae archaeon | reverse complement strand
TAATGTATTCACTGTATTTGTATTTTCTTGGTCTCAGTTTAAGAAATACCAGTAAGGCACTATCCATATTTGGAGATAGGAAGAAAAGAAGTTACATGTCTGTCTGGAACTGGATACAGAGATTTTGGTCAGATCCGGTTTACAAACGAAGACGTGTTTCTGCATTTATCATCGACGAGACAGTAATTCAGATATGACTGAGACATTATTTTCTTTGCATTTCTACTGAACCAGTTCATCATTATATCCTCGGAATCTTTTAGCAAAAGATGAGAGCAGAAACATGCTTGTTGCAGGTAAATTCACTGAATCTTTGGTTAGTAGGTATGAAAAACATCCTATTTATACTGATGGAGGTACTTGGTATCCAGAGGCCTGCAGTGCACTGGGATTGAAACACTATCTTCACTCACATTATGAGAAAAGCATTGTAGAAAGAGTAACCAGTATCGCAAAGACAGGATATAAAGTTTCGATGATTATTATCCTTGTACTGGGAAACGAAATTGTGATCGTGATCATATCTGCAAATGTATATCGCTTTTTTGTATCGATCTGTAATAATTTACGAAATAATAAATTTAAACTAGAGTTAGGAGGCGAGTTTATCTTAATTTATCAGAGCCATTTTATATTTCCTTAATTTTCAAAAATAGAAGTTTTATCCTCTTTAAATCTATTTGTAATAAGATTTTTAACTGAAATTTTAATATCTTTTTCATTCTCATTAATTATATCGCTTAATTCTGTTTCAAAAGAATAAGAAGATGGTGTTTGTTTGTCGATAAACGAATAAATTATTTGCCTTTCCGAGAATTCAAAATTATCTTTTCCAATTCTATGAATATCTCGCAAAATCATTTGTCTTAATGCCTGAAGATCATTTATTTTACTTTCATTTAATGATATTTCCTTTTCAATTTTAATTAAAGTATTTTTTAATAGATCTAATAATAATCCAATCTTATGAAAATTTTGGTTCTTTTTATTATGATAGTCTACTATTGATTTTTCATGTGCTTTATATAATTTTGCATATTCCTTGTATCTTGATACTAGTATCTTATTATTTCTGATGTAAAAACCATCTCGTGAGAAAACCATATTTACACTGAAAGTGGAAGCAAGCTGATAGTATTTTCTATCAGGAGCACCCAAGTTACTTTCTTGGGAATATGTTTCTATTAATCCAGAGTCTTCTAAAATTTTCATATGACGAAGAACAGATTGTTGTCCTATTCCTATAATTTTTGATAGTTGATTAAAGTATAATGGTTCTTTTGAAAGCAAAAATAAAATTTTTCTTCGAGTTGAATTTCCAAGAATATCTAAAATTAAATCAGTATTTAGATCATTGTTTTTATAAATATTAGTACCAGGTACGCTTCCAGATTCTAATGTATCTCTCATTTTAAATACCTTCAATACCACACCTAATTTTATTCATAATTATTATAAAAGAAAATAAATTTATTATTAGACTTTCGATATTCATCAATCTATTCCTGATCCAATACCCTCATTACCATAACCAGAAGATGGACCAGATGGCGATGACTTTGATTTACTGGCAGCAATTACGTTATCAATTCTGAGTATCATTGATGATGCCTCAGTTGCCGTATTAATCACCTGTTCTTTTACTGCTAGAGGTTCAAATATCTCTTTTACAAATACATCAGAAATCCTCGTATTATTTACATCTATTCCATATTTTGGTTTAGCACTACTTGAGACTTTAGCTCGAAGTTGAACCTGACTGTCAATAGGATCCATGCCTGCATTTTCTGCCAAAGTTAATGGAATGGATTCAAGTGCCTCAATGAATTTCTCTGCAGATAATTGTGCTCTACCATTTAAGCTACTGGACCATTCTCTGAGTTTATGAGATACAAATGCTTCAGGTGCCCCTGCTCCTGCAATAATATATGGATATTCAATAACATCCTTTACAGCCATAAGTGCGTCATGAATGGACCTCTCTACTTCATCAATGATTCTTTGAGCGCCTCCTCTTACTAAAATAGTTACAGATTTAGGATTTTTACACTCTTCTACAAATACCCATTTGTCAGTTTCAATTTGTCTTTCTTCAACCAAATTTGCATATCCGATATCTTCTTTTGTTAGATCATTAAGATTGGTAATCAGTCTACCTCCTGTTGCTTTTGACAAGTTGTACATGTCACTTTCTTTGATCCTTCTTACTGATAAGATTCCTGATTTAGCTAAATAATGTTGTGCCATTTCATCAATTCCTTTTTGGCATAGTACAACGTTGACTCCTGTTGCTAAAATTTTGTCAACCATTGCTTTTAATATCATATTTTCTTCGTCTATGAATTTTTGAATATGTTCTGGATTGGTAATATTTATTTTTGCATCAAATTCCGTCTTTTCAATTTCCAAAGGACAATTAACTAAGGCAATTTTAGCATTCTGGATTCTCTTTGGCATTCCTCCATGAACTACTTCTTTGTCTAACACTATTCCTTTAATCAATTTGGTATCTCTAATTGAACCACCTGTTTTCTTCTCTACTTTGATATTATCAATGTCTACTTTGAATTTTTCATCATCATATTTTTCCACAATAGACAATATTGCGTTTATAATTACGTCAGACAATTCTGGAGAATTATTTGCAGTAAGTTTGGATGCCATAGCAGTAGTTGCAATTTTTTTCAATTGATTTTTATCCGTAGGGTCTATCTTTTCTGCAACTTGTTTTAGTAATTCAATTGCTTTTTCTGCGCTTTTTCTATATCCATCCACAATTAAAGTAGGATGAACATTGTTGTCTATCAACTCTTCTGCCTTTTCCAAAAGTGAACCTGCTAATACAACAACTGAAGTGGTGCCATCCCCAACTTCATTATCTACACTTTTGGTAACCTCTACCATCATTTTTGCTGCAGGATGTTGTACATCTATTTCTTTAAGTATAGTTGCTCCATCATTTGTAATAGTGACATCCCCCAATGGGTCTACTAACATTTTATCCATACCGCGTGGACCTAAACTAGATTTGACCATTTCTGTAACTAATTTAGCTGCAGTAATATTGTTTCTATGAGCATCTTTGTCCTTTGTTTCAGTACTTCCTTCTTTTAATAAAACAATTGGAACTTGAGATGACACTTCATACACACCTCTTGTTACTAACATATAGTAAAATCTGCATTATAAATTTTTCTAAAAATCTCCAAACTTATTAAATTAATCACATTATGTGAGTAAGATATAAATATCATTTATGATTATTATAAATTGATCAAAATGTCATCATCCAAGATAATTCCAAAAAATAAGGATGAACAAAAAAGACAAGCAATGATACGTCGACCATTTGATGAACTCTTTGATACATTCAGACATGATATAGAAGATGCCTTTTTTACCCCATTCTTGAACCCGTTAAGAACCTTGGGAATAGCACCAGGTATGGATTTAGAGATGCGTGTTCCGTTATGTGATATTATGGATCACGGAGATAAATATATAATTTCATTAGAAGTGCCTGGCATACAAAAGGATGGAATTGATGTTAAAGCAACTGAGGAATACATTAATGTTTCTGCCAAAGTTGAAAAGCAAGAAGAACGACAAGAAGAAAATTATATTCTCAAAGAAAGAACATTTACATCATTTTCAAGAAAAATACCATTTTCCGAAAGCATCGTACCTACTAAAATTGATGCTACAGTAGAAAATGGTATTTTGAAAATAGAGGTACCTAAACAAAAACCAACATCTATCGAAGAAACTACGGTAAAAATAAAGTAAAAAATGAATTTTTTCTTTTTTTATTTAGATTTTAGACGTATTAACTTCAAATATCCATTTCTTTCAATATTCTATTTATAATAGAATGATCAATAGATTTGAACGAAATAAGCTATCTATAATTGTAAAAATCTGTACATTTTAGTTTAATATCTAAAAGTTTATACAGAAAAAGAATATTTATTAAAAAGATTGAATGGAAACATTCATGTATTATCAATTAACCATAAAGTAAATCTACGAAAGCTTTCATTAAAGATGAGTGTAGAGATGCTTGTTGCAAGGTAATTCATACAATCTTTGATTAGTAAATGCAGAAAATCTGTTACTTTGATGAAATAATGAATTCAAAATCAAATCAGGAAGTGAAAATATTATCAAAAGTCAACAGACTCCATAAATTAAAAAATTTTATTCACATAATATCATCAGTATGTAAGGTAACTTAAGTTTCATCATTCAAATATAATGAAAAATGATTTTCATATATTTTTAGTAATTGATTGAGTCAACATAATAAACAATAAGATTATAAATTTCTAATCGAATTTAAATATAATGGAATTCAGCGACTTTAAAAATCATATAGAAAAAATTTATAATCTAGTTCAAGATTTGACGAAACTAAATAGTAAACATATTGAATATTTGAATTCCTATATTATAGAATTTAAAAAACATGATATGATGGAGATTGCACAAACGGTTCTAGACAAAGATTCCAAAGAATTTGCTTTTACCCAACCAAACTTTACTCGTATCAATGATGTTAATGAGAGACAATATCAAGTTACAATAAGAGAAGATTTTACAACTTGTCTGGTTTTGTTATCTCTACTAGGTTCTAAACATTCTATCAACGAAATCGAAAAGAGATTAGAAGCAAAAATATTTTCCATGATTTTAATCAAAGATTACTGTCAGATTATCAAGTTTGGTTTGATCCAGAGACAGGATCTCTGATAATTATACCATACCATTTAAACTAAAATTTATTAAAAAATACAATAAAGAAGAACCAAAATCTGATTACCTTATGTTGGCATTATTTAGTTTGACTAATGATATTTTTAAAAAGGAACTTGAATTTGAAAACAATTTGAGTTTTTCCAGTTTTTTACTCTATGAAATAATGGATTCATTAGTATCTTGGTTAGATTATTTTCCAGAAATTAACATTTTTGATAAAATTTATCAAATTTTAGAATCAAATGTTATTGTTGCTAAATTTATTGAAAGAGAATCTTCTTTAATTAAAAATTGTTATTCAGAATTCAATAAAGTTATTCATAAAATCATAAACAAAAAAATTAAAAACGAAAATACATTTAGATACAATGAATTAAAGACACTTAATGATGAATTTAAAAATTATAAAATTTCACAGTTAAACGACTTTGAAAAACTGAGAGATATATTAGATACAAAGGAGTTAGATGCCATAAGAGAAGTTATTAGTGAATCCACATTAAAAGATTTTCTTCCATCTAGAGCAAGTATTGAATCAAAATTCTTAAAGAGGGTTTTGGAATGGTCTGAAAAAAAATACTCCAACAACTTTCTTTTCATAAAATACAAGATATTGGACGTATCGACCCGATAACATGCGTATATGCATTGAAAATTTATATTATATGTAATGAATTTTTTAACAAAAAATACGATTATGAATTATAACTAAATTTGGATCAAAAACTAGTTGATGGAATTATTCAATCTGTATTCGAAGATTTTCAAGGAGGGCATTTATGGAGAAAAAATTTACCCATTTTTAATGTTTCTCCACAAATAGCAAATATGTATCCTTTTGGATTGGCTTCCCTCAATGAAATACTTTCCATAATGGAAGTTCAGGAATTAGAAAAACAAAATTTTGACAGCATATATCAAGCAATAGACTGGATATTCAAAAATGAACTAAGTCAATATCGTTATGTTAATTTTACTGAAAACGAGATGCATTCAACATATAGCAAGAAAACTTATTCTGGATGGGCTTCTCCTTAATCACCTTCACGAAATCCAGAAGCATGGATTACTGCTTTAGTTTTTGAATTGACATTTTCACTTGAAAATAAATTGAGGCAGTATATTACATATATGATAATAAAACATTTCAAGACTCGTGAGTATCGACCAAAGAAATCAGTAGTTCATACAATTAATGAAGACAATTTTTTGAACAATACATTGGATTCTGTATTTGAATACAATAATGGTAATAAATTTAGTAAGAAATTAAGTCTTAAACGAACTATTTATAAATCAATAAAAGAACAAAACAATGCATTTGTTTTATATGGTGAATCTGGAACTGGTAAATCAACATTAGTTTAATCAATAGCAAAGGATATCGGTTATTCTTTTCTTAGAATTGATACGAGTATAATGTTAAGAGAAGGAATAAACAATGCAAGTAAATCAATAGATAATATTTTTAACCTTATAAACAAATTGGAATATACAGTAATACTATTTGATGAGATAGATGAATGTATAAAAGAAAGGGAATCTAAAACCACTACTTTTGAAAACAGAATTTTAACTAATACACTACTTACAAAATTAAATGATATTAAAAACAACAATATAATATTTTTTGTGAATACAAATTTGATCTCAAATATTGATAAAGCAATAAAAAGAGAAGGATGATTTGATGCTATTCTATATGTAGATCTACCCTATATTGAAGAACTTATTTCATACCTTAGAACAAAGTTATGAAATTTGCATAACGATGGTAGAATTTTGTTATTGTCTGAAGAAAACTTTGATGAACTATCTAATTCACTTTTAAGTGTATTTAACTCTAAAGGCATTGTAGGTTTTCCGTATAGATTGTTTAAACGTTATTTTGATGATAGTATTCAGGAAATCAATTTGAATGTGGAAGATAAAAGTTATTCTTGGAACATGATAAAAAAGGTCTTTGTTGACAAACTAAATTTAATAGTTGATAACAACTATCAAACAACAGATAAAGAAATGATTAGACTTCCATCTTCTATAAGAGATGTAGATATCACATATACACTTCACTAGTTCTTTTTTGAATTTATTATTTTTGAGATCGTTATACATCAATACAAAAAACGATATCGAATTATATGTATGTTGTAGACCACGAATTGTTTTTCTATTACATGAGTAATAATCATCAAATCATTCAATTCTATCTTTGAAATGTTGATTCACTCTTTCGATTACGCTTTTTTCGTAAGGTGAGTTTAGATAGCGTTTTAGTCCCAATGCACTGCAGGCCTCTGGATAACCTATATTCAATTTTTATATACAAGATGTGTGTATTTTTCTACTAACGGATCAATACATTGTATGGTAAAATGGACTTATAACAGAAATGTTATCTATCCCGACGGGCCCGA
>CAZHFI010000066.1:3522-7276 GCA_964531845.1 uncultured Nitrososphaeraceae archaeon | reverse complement strand
CAAAAAAGGTTAGTACAAAAAATACCAAGAAGACAGATGCAAAAAAGGTTAGTACAAAAAATACAGCTAGTCAACCAACGAAAAAACCTAAATTAGTTTCAAGTAAAGCACCGAAAAAATCAACACCAAGTAAAGCGACCAATACAAATACAAGCAATGTAACTTCATAGTTGAAATTATAAAAATATATTTCATTATACATTCAATTTATTTTTTTACATTTATTTTTTAATTATCAATAACCATTTACTTCACTTTCCAAAATCAGTAATACTTCGTGTTCAAAATCAGATGCAAAGTAGGATTACAAATTTAATTTAATTTAATTTACCAAAAAATGAATTAGCGATACGCTATATGCTCTGATGTTGCACTATTAAATCAGCGTTTGGCAAGTCATGCTGGAAATGGAATAAAGTACATAAAGTATGGAATAGGTGGATGCCTGCAAAAATACAGAATATCACACAATATTCATCCTACAAAGGTAACAAAAGAGATATATCAGAAAATTGTAAACATGCAAATACCAAAAATATCTGAATGTACCCGCCTCAGATTAAAATAAAAAGATGAGGGATAGCATTTGAAACGATAACCATAAATCGAATACTGAAAAAACATACGAAGAATATGCTAGCATGTAAAATTAGAGAAAATTTAAAGATTTTAAACGAAAAAATCAAAAAACAAATGGAGTAAACATGTTGATATCATGAGAACGTTTTATTTTCAAATAAGGTCGACAACAACCGTGTTATCCGGTGGGAATGTCTTTTCAAAGACGATAACAAGTAGCATGATTCAAAGAAAAAATATCACCTATATTTTAGGAGTACTAGAAGAATATCTTGAAATCAGAAAACCCAACAATTGGATACCTGATAACATAACGGTTTAAATCTAAAACAATAGATGAGGTATGCAAAAAAGAATAACGAATAAATCACTTAGATAAACTCAACCAACATAAAGCATTGGTATACAATAACAAGATTATTAAAAATGAGTCTTGCAATAGAAAATATCACTAGCATTCAATAGGGAAAGAGAATGTGTTGAATTGTTGTAAAAGAATACGATAATGAACATAAACACAGTATTTTATACTAATATCAGATATCAGAAATGTTACTCTATAAGGGAAGATTAAATAAACATAATTGTAAGGCAAAAAAGTGTTATCAATGTTGTTAAATACACTGTTAGTTGTATGAGTATTCATGATAACTGATAACATCTAAATTATCTGTTATCATTTTATTATGGATTATGATAATACCAAAAATGCTATATCATAAATCTTTGAATTTCTTAATTAAACCAACTGATTATACAGATGTTATTAAATGGAGAGATTTTGATGAATAAAAATTCACTGAACATTACAATTCAAAAAAACTTTAGTAATTTATTATCCCCGTATGAAAGCTCACTTGAAAGTATAATTCAAATTACAAAAGCATTTAGCTTTGCTAACAAGGTACATTATGGAAAATTTCAAGATGATTGTGTCACTCCTTACATAGGGCATCCAATTAGAGTTGCGCTTATATTGTCTGAAGAATTGTCATTAAGAGATGAAGACCTGATTTGTGCATCACTTTTGCATGATGTTTTTAACCATAAATACACAAATAAAGTAAATGTGGATGATCTAAAAGATATAATTAATGAAAATGTATACAATTTAATTAAAAATGTACAAATTCCAAAACTATCTAACAATATCACCTATGAACAAAATTTAGAAAATTTTAGTCATACGATATCAAAAAGTTCAAAGAGGATACAGTATCTTGTTATCGCAGATAGATTAGATAATGTAAGAATGTTAAAGATAAGTAAACAAAAAGAAAAAGCATTTAGATATAAAGAAGAAACCCAAAAATATTTTTTACCCATTGCTTCTCAAATGGACGACAAAATTTCTTTTAAATTATCTGTAGCACTTTATGAGATAAAGTAATTATTGATAAATTTTATAAATATTTATTTACATTTATAATTTTTAGAATGTTTTAACCAATGAGTTATGCATCCAAAGAATCTATGTTCGGTACATCCACAAATGGGACAGTTATTTCGTTTATTATTGTTGGTATTCATATAGTTAATTTAGGCAACTGTTGTATAAAAATATATAATATTAATCATGTTTTGCACAAGAATTCACGAAACATATTTCCAATTAATTCCATCGATGGTAACCATATTTTTATTATCTATGGGCTTTATATTATATTCAAAATCAAGAAATTGATTTATGATCTGTAAATTTGTTTTAAAATGATTTGTTATATTTTTTACAGTAAATATCGACCTTCCAGATGACAAACTCAATGGTAGTATGATCATATCAGCTAGGAAATCATCAACGGATACATTATTTAGATAATATTCTACAAATTTTTCAGCTACATTCTTTCCTATTTCCTCCGATTTTATACCACGTTCTCCTATTTGGTCGACACCTATAATTTGTCCAAAGTCAGATGCTAAATAAATCAATATCGCACATCCTTTGGATTCTGCATTTTCTAGAGAAGAAGTACAACTATTACATTGTATCTCATTTTTTTCCAATTTTGAAATGGCGGCAGATATCTGCCTTTCTGATACATGCTTGGGTAAATTGCTATACACACTAATAAGATTTGGTCTAATGTCTTTCCTTATTTTTAATAATTCTATATTCTCTATTTTTTTAGATGGAAATATTTCTACATCTATTATTCCTCCTCCATTGGGATAATATCCTCTTTTTATTACTTTTATTGTAAACCTGATTCCAATTCTTCTAAAAGCCTCGGAGAGTACAAATCTTATATAATCAATTGTAGGACTAGTTTTTACATCAGTTCCACCAATCACTCTAAATTTTATATGATAATTAGAAATTGATATGCTGGGGATAAGAGTCTGTAATAATAGTGGGATACTGCCAGCAGTTCCAATATCTATTATAATATCATTTTCTATGTTAGGAACAAATTCATATTTATTGTCCTTTGGTCTAAAACATATATGTTGAGAACCAATCTCCAAATTGCTTATTTCTGCATTAAAAAGTTTTGAAATTATCTTTAATGTACTAAAATGCTGGGGTCTTAAACCTGGGTTGGACCTGTTAGTTCGTATATTAAATATTTCTATTGGTTTATTTAAAATTAATGAAAGTGTAATGGCTGAACGTAGGATCTGTCCTCCACCTTCTCCCAAAGAACCGTCAATTTTTATCAATAAAATAGATAATGTTTTTATTACAACAAAATAAAAATCTTAGTTTATTCTTTATTGTTATTATTGGCAATTAAAAATAGATAAGATAGACTAAAACTTAAAAACAGATCAACTTATTTATTATATATATGATAAAAATTTGAAGAAAAACTAACTAAAATTATAATTATAACATAAAGAAAAAAGATATTAACCTTTGATTGAAAATGTCGAGGACGTTCTATTTGATTCATATCCATTCATCGATGCAGTTATTTCCACTTCCACTTCACTAGAAACATTTTCTGATTTTGGAATTTTCCAAGCGTAACTATACTTTCCTTTATCATTTGTAGATCCAGAGAACGTTTCTGAGGTTCCTGAGGGATAAGTTATTTTTCCATCAATATTTACATTTGATAATGATTTATCAGCCGAATCTGTTATCTGTATTCTTATTTTTTGTTTATCTTTAAGTCCAATTTCTTTTTTATCAAAATTGACTGTCACTAAAAGTCTGGGAACATTACTA
>CAZHFI010000066.1:0-3422 GCA_964531845.1 uncultured Nitrososphaeraceae archaeon | reverse complement strand
CTTTGTGAAACATTACTACTTTGTGAAACATTACTACTTTGTGAAACATTACTACTTTGTGAAACATTACTACCTTCAGAAGGTAACGTTAATTTGAAAGGAACTTTTTGTTCAGTCATATTTTCAACTTTGATTCCTGTAACATTGATGCTATACCATTTTGTACCTAAGATTGGTTTTACACATTCGATTTTAGATGTAATCTTATTTTCTCCTTCTACAATAGAGTGATAGTTTGAATCAAAGGTAAATGTCCAGTTTGAGTAATCATTTATGTCATTTCCAGTAGGATTAGCACGTTGATAGGGTTTTAAATCATTCCATATAACGAATACATAACAATTATTTGTAGAGTTATCGGAAGATATTCCATTAATTGTTAATGGGCCAACTTGGACTTGCTGATCAAAAAAATGAGAAGTAATTTTTATTGTTGGTGTATTTGTTTGTGCATATCCTGAATTCATATAATATACTAAACCTATTCCTAGAACTATTAATACAGATAATATTACAATTTTTTTCCCCAAAGTTAATACAATAATTTTTTATTATCGAATATATATTATTCTATTCTAGATAGATTAAGATCGTATTTAAATGAAAACGTTTTTGGACCGATTATGGGATGTGACAGGACATTTACATACATATCCTTCTTTTCATTTTCCCATATGTACAACAAAACATCACTTTTTTTTTGTAGCAATCTTTTATTTGGTATTGTAAGGGTCCATTTCTTTTCCTTCTTTTCCTTTTTATAACTCATAAAACTTGTAACTATTATAGAAATGTTGGACTCATTACAGTATTTTAATAAAAACATTACAAAATTTGAAAATATTCTTTGCAACTCACTAATCCTCATCTCTTGATTTTGAATCGATTTTTTGTAATACATGTTATAAAAACTATTTATTGAATCTAAAACTAAAATCGAAGATTTGTTTATTGACTTGATAAATTTATCTATTAAATTGATAAATTCAGATTCATCTGGAAGAAAAATATCGATATTCTTTAATTCAAATTCGTTTTTTATAATGCCTGTATTATAATAAGCAGAAAATACTGTATCAAAATCGATAAATGTAATTTTATCGTATCTAGATAATACCATAACCAAAAAACAAATTTTTACATACGAATCATCGAATATCCATGAATTTAATCCTGTGGTTATTATTTTGTCTACAACATCTTTATTATCATAATCGGTCAATAATGAATTAATTAAATTTATGTAGATTATAAAATATAGTGTTATAATTATGAATAATTTTCTTAGGCATCTGACAGCAATAAGAGAAGATTTTCCGATTACTAAAAAAATAATCTATCTAAATAATGGTTCTATAGCACCCATGCCTCTATCTACAATTAAATCCATAACCGATTTTTTATTACGTTATTCTGAAGAAGGTCCAGATTCAATATCAATTTCTAATTTTATTGAAAATATTAAAAATGAATTAAGAATTCGTATTAGTCATTTAATAAATTGTTCACCTGAAGAAGTGATTTTTACCCAAAGTACTACAGAGGGAGTAAATTTTGTTGCTAATGCACTAGAATGGAGAAATAATGATGGAATTATTTTACGTGGGGGAAAACATGAGCATTACGCTAATTTCCTTCCGTGGATATATCTTTCAAAACGTAAAAAAACCAAAATTTATGAATTAGATATTGATCAAAATGGTTTTTTTGATTTTTCTGACCTAGAGAACATTCTTAACAAATCCAAAGGGATTAAATTAATTTCATTAAGTCATGCGCTATACAATAATGGTTCAATAATGCCTATAAACCAGGTAAGCAAAATAGCAAAGGAAAAAAATATTCTATTATTTGTAGATGCCGCACAATCTGTAGGTTCAATAAAAGTTGACGTCAAAGAAATGGATTGTGATTTCTTGGCATTTCCAGCTTTTAAATGGATATGTGGCCCATTGGGCATAGGAATTCTTTATTGTAGTAATAAAATAAACCATTTAATCAAACCTATTTCTATTGGAGGAGAATCATCTACATTGGAAAATAATAATAAATTAGTATTTAATAAATCTCCTGATAGATTTCAAGCAGGTTATCGAAATTATCCGGGAATTGTGGGCATGGAAAAGGCTTTAAGATATCTTCTAAGAATTGGAATTTATAACATCAGTAGTCATAACATGCAATTATCAACATTATTTAAACAAGAGTTAGAAAAAATACCGTCGATAAAATTTCACGGTGTTGAAGACAAGAATAAAAAAACCTCCATCATTTCTTTTTCATCTCATAAACTTGAATCTAAATTAATTGTAGATAAACTACGTGCCAATGGAATATTGCTTGCCGAACGCAATATTTTTGATAAAATGATTGTTAGATCTTCACCACACTTTTATAACAACGAAGATGATGTAATAAAAACCTGCAATTCTATTAAAAAAATTTTGGATTAAAAAATGAATTTTTGTAATCTATGAATATTTTATTCTTTATTCTTTTCTCCCTGTCCTTCAATTACCATCATAGTTAAAGTAGATCTAACTTTGTCAATTCTTCTTACATGCCATGTAACAAGTTCTCTAAGTTTATCCATCGAATCTGATGATATTCTAACAATAATATCATAAACACCGAATACCCCGCTTACTTCAACTACCTCTGGCAGTTTTTGTAATTCCTTTATTATCTCTTCTTCTGCACCAAGATCACAATTAATCAAGACATACGCAGTAGGCATAAAAAGTCTTATTCCTTTCTTTTATTAAATCTTTTTTATATTACTACATTTTTATTTTATTAATTGAAATATTGTATGTTGTCTAGTTCTATTTCATTTCGTCATTATGGTCTTTCCTTGGGAGAAATGGAGACTATTTATTCATTGTTATTAGGTTTTTCACATGTTGAAGAGAAACAAATATCTTATAATGATTTATCTTCATATCTGGGATATCAAAATGAATTAGATAATTTGTATGCAACTTTGATAATAATAGAATTTCCTTTTACATATGGAGAAAATTTTTTTAAGTTATTCACCTTCGAAAAGTGGGATTCTCTCAAAAGTATTTTAAAAGAAATCAAAAGAAGACGGAATAAAAAATTAACTTCTCTTATTATGTATTTCTATGGATTAGAACAAAACGAAGATGTTTCAATAATTTTTTCTATGAATAACTTAACCAAAAGAAATTTTGAAATGGCTGTTGAAAAAATTGAATATCTTCTTGATATTGTTTCAATTCAACTTAATACTATACCAGAAAATTCATTTCAGATCATTTATTCCTATGATGATTCTACTTTTAAATGGATTCCTTTAATTTTGAAAGCATATAATAATAAAAATGAATACAAAATTTTGGAATATCGTTATGTGGAAAATAAATGGATTAAACATATAAAAAATGATTAATCGATAT
>CAZHFI010000065.1:0-7357 GCA_964531845.1 uncultured Nitrososphaeraceae archaeon | reverse complement strand
AATGTGTTTTAATAACTAATACTGGATTGAAAATTGCCTCCATGAATCTTCCTCTTCATGGAGGCCATGCTCCACAATACCTTGTAAGGAGGATGATAAAACTATGCGGCATCTTATCAGAAATAATAGTTAATGAACATGGTACCGAAGAGTTTCTAAGAAAGATATCAGACCCATTATGGTTTCAGTCATTTGGATGCGTACTTGGTTTTGATTGGCATTCCTCGGGTTTAACTACGGTAGTTTCAGGTGTATTAAGCAAATCAATTGATCCAAACATACACGATATAGTTATATCAGGTGGGAAGGGTAAAAATGCTCTAAAACCTAAACATCAGATACCACAACTTGCTGAAAATCATTTTAATATGTCATCTGGAAAAATTAATGAATTAGTTTATGCTAGCAAAATGACTGTCAAAGTAGATGGTGCCTTAATACAGGATGGATATAATTTATATCATCACGCAATACTGTTTGATAAAAAAGGTAATTGGACAGTGTTTCAACAAGGATTAAATCAGCATAATAGAATGGCAAGAAGATATCATTGGATCTCGGACGGAATTTATGATTATTTAAATGATTCACATAGTGGAATAATTTGTTTAAAAAAACATCAGGATACACTAAACATGGCTGCTAAAGAATCTGAAAATAATAGAAAAACATGTGTTGATATTATTAATGAAGGTAAAGAAAAGATTATCCAATCAGTTAGCAAGTTAAGTAAAAGTAATACAGAAAATAGTTTGGATAGATGGATTGATGATTCTAAATCAACGAAAATAATATTACCTAAAGAATATGAGATGCCAAGAAACCTAGATTGGAAGTTGATGGACAAGCTCTATGATCTTAGACCAACAAAATATGAAGAATTGATAACTGTTAAAGGAGTTGGCCCTTCAACAGTTAGGGCACTTGCTTTAATAGCAGAATTGATTTATGGAAACAAAGCCTCATGGAACGACCCTGTCAAATACAATTTTGCTCATGGTGGAAAAGACGGTGTTCCTTATCCGGTTTCTAAAAAAACATACGACAAGTCAATAAAATACTTAATTGGAGCTGTTGAAGCGTCGGAAGTTGAACGAAATGAAAGAATTAATTCTTTGAAAAGGTTACATAGATTTTCCGAAGAAATGTTTGGAAACATTAGCTCATCAAATTCTGATTAAAATGTGATACATTATCTGATTAGATTAAACTTTTGATTTTAGTTGGTTGTTAAAACAAATAGATTTTAAAAATTGCAGTCTAAAAGCGATATCTATGATTTTTGTTAAAAATCAAATCAGTGTTTCTAATTAGAACTACGAACAAGAAATCAAATATTTTAAATTCAATGATATTAAAATAACGTAGGAGGTTAAATTTATTTTAAACAATTATGTTTAAATGATTATTAAGATGGATTAACCTTATGGAGAAAGTTCAATATAAATGAAAACGATATAAAGAAGAAATTAAAATGATTAAATAAAAAAAGTGTTTAAAAAAAATCAATGTAACCCAGAAAATGTAAGTTGCCGTCCATTTGTTAAATGGGCAGGGGGAAAAAAACAACTGGTTTATACACTTGTGACTCATCTACCAAAGCATTTTAATCACTATGTCGAACCATTCTTGGGAGGGGGTGCATTGTTTTTCACAATTATTGATAAAAATAGAACAATTCTAAAATCTAGTTTATCAGATAATAATGAGGAACTAATTAATTCTTATTTAGTAATCAAAAATAAAATAGACGAGTTAATTTTTTTACTTAAAGAAAATGAACAAGAATATAAAAAAAAACCTAAAGAATTTTATTATTACTTGAGAGATATTAAGAAAATAGACAACATTGTTGCAAAAGCTGCTAGATTTATAACATTAAATAAGACATGTTATAACGGTCTTTATAGAGTAAACAAATCCGGGAAGTTTAACGTACCAATCGGACGGTATCATGACCCAAAAATCTGCGATGAATCAAATTTGAGAAATATAAATCTGGTACTCAATAAAACTGATACGACAGTATCTTTAAATGATTACAGAAATTCAATTAAAATAGACAATTTAGATGAAAACAGTTTCATATATCTAGACCCACCATATAATCCTGTAAACAAAACATCTTCTTTTACTGCATATACACAAAAAGGTTTCGACAAAAATGACCAATTGTATCTGTCACAATTATATAGAAAACTTTCCGATCGAAATTGTAAAGTATTAATGAGCAACTCAGATACCCCATTGGTACGCCAACTTTTTAATGATTTTTCTATCATATTAGTTTCTACAAGAAGGCAAATTAATAGTGTTCCATTTAAAAGACTAAATCATAGAGAAATACTAATAAAAAATTATTAATATTTAGTAATAGATCCTCTAAAAAACATTGTTTGATGAATTTATTTATAAATCTTATAAAATTCAACAAAAGATGAAATTTCAAATTCTAATGCCTTTGACAAAAAGTCATTAGATAATTTTTTCTCATTGGGATCACTTGTCACTATGTAGTTTTTAAAGTGGACGTCACTTTTTATTTCATTTTCTAACGATTTTTCATACAAATCTGTAATGTTTTTATTTTTTTCATTTTTAGGGAAAGAATCCAATCTTTTTACAATGTTCTCCAGTTTTAATATCTGTTGGTCAGTAACTTCAATTAAGGTGTCATTTGAAATTTGCTTGCTATTCCATTTTCCTATTTGAGAATCATACGCTAAACTAATTATATTGGTTTCAGACACTATGGCTCTAAAGTTTTTGTCAAATTGTTGGTCATTAGTTTGTGAATATGCATCAATAATTAACGAACTAACTTGGTCAAAACCAAAACTATGAGTTAACAATAAAGAAAGAGAAAGAAAAATAGAACTAATTATTGGAATATATCTCATATGATTTAATCATGAATGCATATTTTAAATCTTGCTAGTGAGAAAAGAGTGAACTTTTAATTTAATTTGGTATGATTCATTTAATTTATAGTGTTTCTGGATGAACATGCAATTTATAATTTAATTGAGATTTAGTTCGACTGCGTATTTTAAAAGTCAAGTATATTTAAAGAATAAAATTTAAACTTAAAATAAACTAGTAATGATATGGGGATTGCTTTTTAAGAATCTGATGACCGTAAATCTAAACTAGAATAGTAACGATATTTTTTCTTCAAATACTATTAAAAATAAGAATATAGTAATATATACAATATGACAAAATAATAACATGCAAAAAGATAATCATAGCGATGAAGAAATAAAAAGAATTTTTCAAATGAAAAATATTGCAGTAGTAGGTATGTCCAAAAATGAGGAAAAACCATCGCAATTTGTCCCCAAATATCTTATTGACCATGGTTATAACATAATTCCTGTAAACCCAACAACTGATTCAGTATTGAATAAAAAATCTTACAAGACTGTTTCTAATATACCACAAGAAGTACAAATTGTAGAGATTTTTAGAAAGTCCGAAGATGTAATGGAAGTGGTCCAAGATGTGATAAAAAAAGATGGCATCAAGTTGATTTGGATGCAGGAAGGTATTTACAATAAAGATGCAGAGGAACTTGCCAAAAGCCATAACATAGATGTTGTTTATAATAGATGCATGATGGAAGAGTATCATAGACTATGTGACAACACTTAATTTTAATAACGTAAATTTGTTCCCAAGAAATGTATTATTAATTATAGGATTTATTTTAATAATATCTGGTATTATCTTTTATTTACAGAGTCTATCTTTATTAGGACCAAAATCATCGTTCATGTACAAAAATAACCAATGGGAAATTTATGGAACCATTATTTACTTGACGGGAATTATTCTTATGATTTCTGGGATATTTTTAAATCCATGTAAGTTAAGATGATAAATTAATTATCGCAAATCTGAAAAATCTTTTTTTACTTTTCCGAAATAGAACTTTACTCTTTTTGAAAATAAATAATAGATTATTAATCCGTTTATGACTGTAAACATAATGTTTACAATATTTGAACCAAAAAATTGCTGAGTCGTATATTGAAATGTAGTAACAAATAGAACTATAGATATTATTCCGAAAACTAGGGTAATACTTGATAAAATTATTGTGCCAGTCCAAGCCCATCTCTTTCCCTTTAACAATCCCAAAAACAGAATAAAGTCGATTATCGCAAACACTATCAGTATTGCTCCTGCTATGTAGAATACAGGACTTGAAAAACTGAGTATTGTAGAAGTTAATTCCTGGAATTGAGTTGAATTTAAGCCTAACTCACTCTGTGTGGTGTTGGCAAGGGAAGAATTTTTTGTAATTTCTGAAAAAGTGTAGGGAAGAAGCATAAAAGTTAAACCAATCAAAAATAGGAAAACCCCTCCAATAATAGTAAGAATAGCTACAAATGTGACACCCAGTGGTCTTTGTCCGTACACAACAAATTTTATTTTGTAGGAATTAAATAGTTTTACTAATTTTGATATTAACCATAATACCAGATGTATGGAATGATTCTTATTCTTTATAACCGCAATATTATTATTAATATCAAAGAGAATAGATGATATGTACAAGATAATTTTTCAAACCACAGGCACTCGATTTATGATGGGTTTTCTATCGTTGACTTTAGGATTGATATTATTTAGCTTGAATATAGCACAAATTAGCTTTGCACTAAATGAGAATAACAGTACGCTAATGGTAAGTGGAACTGCATCAACATCTGTAAGCACCGACCAAGTTACTATTTCGTTTGGTGTTATAACAACTAATGATACTGCTCAAAAAGCACTTGACGAAAATTCAAAAATAATGACCAATGTAATCGCCAGTCTGTTCAATACTGGAATAAAACAAAATCAAACAAGCACTGATACATTTTCCATATCTCCAGAATACAATTACTCTGATAACGGACGTGGTAAAATTATCGGTTATACGGCAACAAATTCTATACAAGTAAAAAGTAAAGATATTGGAAATGTTTCAAAATGGATAGATGCTGCATCCTTGGCAGGAGCCAATAATGTAAATAGCATTTCCTTTAGCATATCTGATGACAAATATAGTAAGACAAAAACTAGTTTAATAAAAAAAGCAATTGATGATGCCAAATACAAGGCAGAAACCGCTGCATTAGCTGCAAAAGTACAGATAAAAGGGATTAAAACAATAAGCATAGACGAAATAACTCCTATCTTTAATAGAAACACTCCATATCCTATGGCTACAGCATTTAAAGATTCGTCAATGACAGAAACACCAATAATGTCTGGAGAACAAGAAGTTTCTGCTAGCATTAGTGTAGTCTACTATATAAATTAAAAAACAGATCCAAACATTTTTCCTTTGTTTTTATATCCTACAAAACTAGATTTTTTCAAATTAATTATTTCAATGACGAAAAATTGGCAAATTTTATTAAAAAAGGAATTTCATATATTAAATAAAATTACCAAAATAGTATAAAAAATAGAAATAATATTGAGTAAAATCTGATTATTCAATTTATTTTTCTTTTGAAATGGTAACTTAAAAAATTTATGTTAACAACGATTAAATAAAAAGATGGATGTTTTTATTACAGATGCACGTTTTCAATACCTGAAAATTTATTTTCAGTCAAAGGAAGCCATACAAGCGTAAATAATTGTACGTGGATATCTTTGCACGAGGGTTTTATCTCAAAAGGTAATATGTTACTCTCCGCATATTTTACTAGTGATTCGATCTCTAATATCTCTTTTTTAAATTCACTCTCCAATTCTGAATACTGGATATAAAGTGATTCTAACGTTTCTTTTGCTTTTGAGATATCTTTTTGTTCTTTAAAAGTCCTACCAACGTTCTTTATTATCATTGACCTCTCTCTTGCTGACTTTGTTTTTCTTCCAATAAATGCATCAAGCAAATTACTACCAACAGAAAACACTGTATTTATTTTTTGTTGGTCAGCCTGTTGTCGCTGGACCTCCAAAGCTCTTTGTGCTCCTGTTATTTTTTCTTTTATAACATTAAATCTTGAAGAATATTTTTCTCTTAATTTGTCTAACAGGCTGTCTCGATATTCTCTTACATGTGTTTGAACCCTAATTTTAAAATCTCCTTCAGATTCATTATCTTTTGAAAAAAGATTCAGTTTTGTATTTTGGTAAATGATAAATTTTTTTGTAATTGCTAATTTGTTTACCAGATCTTTTTTCCAAATTTCATAGTTTTCCTTTTTATTGGCCGCCGGTACAAGGTCTGAAAAATTTTTAATAGATGCGTAGTTTTCGAGTTTATCGACAGGTAACGAGCATTCGAACATTTTATCCCAATCAACTGGTAAGGGTGAATCATTAAATGGAATGATATAAGAATAATCTTTAAGAATATCAACCTCCGCCTTTAAATTTTTGAAATTTATAGACACAAATGCAAAAAGTACTGGAAGATAGGTTAAATCAAGGATAGAAGAGGTGATAGATTTTACATAAGACAATGAAATATAATACTGAGATATTCCTGGGTTTACCGTAGGTTGACTATGCACTTTATCTTGTTTTACTTTTTGTTCAAAATTATTTGATTCCAAAGTAGGTGTAGAAATTTTAGGAGATTGCAGTACATCTTTAGTTTCTGGATTCCCGTTAGGAATTTGTTTTGGATAAGTAATTTCTCCATTATCAATTTGGTTATTTTTAAAACTAGTTGTAATCACAGAACGAATTGGATCCATAATTGATTTTATCTGATTCCTAGTTATTGGACCTCTCAAATATGACATGGCCCAACGAGTGTGAAAAAGGACAGGGGTATCATCATGAATATTATTCATCAGAAATATCCGGTTTTCTAATCCTGAAATGAGATTATTTATTTTCTCTCTATCAAAGGTATTGTCGCTCTTTAAGGCTAAACCTTCTAAACCATCTAAAAGTCGCAATTTATCACGTTGAGTTTGTAACCTTCCAAGAAACCATGTTCCAATATTTGAAAGTGCCTTGTAATCTAAGTCTATGGGATTTTGAGTGGCAAGTAAAATTCCCAATCCAAACGCCCGGGCTTGCTTTAGAAGAGATATAAAAGGTGCTTTGGATGGAGGATTTGCTACCGGAGGAAGAAATCCTATTATTTCATCCATATATAAAACAGCTCTTAAACTGCTTGTTCCAGATTGAGTTCGCATCCATGAGACTATTTGATTTAATAATAAAGTTACAAAAAACATACGTTCATTGTCATTTAAATGTGAGATGGAAATGATCGAAACATTTGGTTTTCCATTATTGTCAAATAAAAGATTTTGGATATTCATAGGTACACCTTTCATCCACAATGAAAAACTTGATGATGAGAGCAAATTATTTAATAACATTACCA
>CAZHFI010000064.1:1642-7517 GCA_964531845.1 uncultured Nitrososphaeraceae archaeon | reverse complement strand
CAGAATACCACTGTATATGCACAGAAAAAGCAACCACATCTATACTGTCTGACAGCACACCGTTCTTGTTACAATAAGACAATATGAAGGAAAAAGTTATCGAATGTTTGCAGAATGGCTTGTTGAGGCATACTATCTGAGACTGTTTTTGCAATTACAGAAAATACCACATTATACTACACTGCAGAAATTTGCAGGTCAGACCGGCACGGCTATGCTGGACAGAATAATCTCGTCTTTCGTACTCTTTTTTGATAGTAAGGGACACGTATTTGCCGGTATTGATTTAACAGGATTCAAAATCACATGTGCATCACAGTACTATACTGTCAGGTCCAAATTGAGAAGCAAATATGCCAAACTATCTATTGGAGCTGATGTCCTAGCGCAGATTATCTGTACTATAAATGTAAGGCGTGGTCTAACAAGACATGATAATGTTGATTTCAAACCAATTGTAACAAAAATGTCAGAAATAAAAAAATTATCTGCAGTTGTTGCAGATAGAGGATATGATAGTGAGGACAATCATGTACTGGTACGACAGAAACAGGGTGGATATCGCATCTTACCTGCAAGAAATGTAGAGGTACCTGTGTGGAAAATCCGTGGAAGATACAGAAAAAAAATGAACCGAGGATACAGTAAATTGCTGTATCATCAGAGAAATAAAGAAGAGACAATCATATCTGTCATAAAAAGACTGTTTGGAGAACATATCACGTCATGTTGGATAAGAATGCAAGATAGAGAACTGATTTTCAGATGTATTGCGTATAATATTCATAGAATGGTAAATTTGTTAGTATTGTTGATGGTTTCTACAGAGCCATGTTGATTTAATTGTTTTCATGTTAAACACTTGTTTGAGATATAATTATGCGATTCCAGATCAGTATCTTCCTTATTGCATATTGTAAAGCCATTGCATCATTTCCTATAACATATCTAAAAAATTTTCTTTAGTATTTGATGCAATGTTTATTGCTTCTAATATTGTCTTAGTTACCCTAAAAATGAGTGGAGCATTGCTCATAGCAAGATAATAGATGTATAAAAATTTACTTATAGTAGAATAGAATGGTTATGAATGATTTTTATTATTTGATCTTTTTTGTTATATTTTCCTATTTTATGGTAATTTAATATTTGATACAAATTTTGTCTTGATTACACCAGTTTCAATCAGAATTATTTTTATTTCAAATTCTTCTAAATCATAAGAAAAAGATTCGCTTACTCCCTCAATAGCAAATTTACTGCTTGCATAAATCGAATCTCCAGGGATTCCAACAATTCTTGCTATCGAAGGTATATTCATTATAATACTATTTTTCTGTGTTCGTATTATTGGAAGAACCTCCTTGATCGTTCTTATAATTCCGAAAAAATTTGTTTCAAATTAACATTTTATTTCTCTTAAAAACATATCCTCTAATGCACCAAAAAAACCATATTCTGCATTATCAACTAAAATATCTAATTTCTTATTTTTTTAATATTTTTTTTAATGCTATTTTTAACCGAACTAGAAGAATCAACATCGAGTTTAAGAATTTTGAGTGGGAGTTCTCCACTTTTGGTTATTTTTTCTATATCATTTTTTTGTGAATATTCCTCTTCGTAGTATATGTATAAAATCCGTTCCAAGTAATGATGTTTCGTAACCAATCCCGCTAGGCTTCCGGTAACGAGCGGTATCTTTTTATCATTTATCATTAATAGCAATATAGAAATGATCCTTAAAACTCTAATTTTTAAACTAAAAAGATCAAAAAATAATATTACCTAAAGATATTTAACAAAATATATCTATATGTCAATCATACTACTTAATTAAATTCGAGAGATTTTTTTTACATTTTAATTCCAAAAAGGATAATCGCTACGTTTGGATATTTAAATTGTAGATAAAATTCAAGTCATTTCAGTGTATCTTTTATTTTTACTTTGAGATGTCAAATTAAATAATACCATCAAAGAATCTACGGAATATTATTAAAGAGTTCTAGGATAATCTTTTGAAATGAGTAAATCTGAATATGATATTGAACAGTTTAAAATAGGCCAACGTAATAGTTGGGATACAGTCGCTTCCGGTTGGCAAAAGTGGTGGAAAACTCTTGAAAATGGAGCGCTCGATGTTAGTAAGAAGTTAGTGGAACTTGCGGAAATTAAGTCCGGACAAAACGTATTGGATATAGCTACAGGAATTGGCGAACCAGCAATTACAGCGGCAAAAGTTGTTGGTAATAAAGGACATGTCCTTGCCACAGATATTTCCCCGCAAATGCTTTCCATAGGAATAGAAAGAGCTCGTTTAGAAGGATTGCAAAATATAGACTTTAAAGAAAGTGATGCAGAACGATTAGATCTACCAAATTCTACTTTTGATTCAGTACTTTGCAGATGGGGATTGATGTTTTTACCAGATTTGCCTACTGCATTAACAAAAATATATAATTCTTTAATTTCAGGTGGTAAACTATCTGCCGCAGTATGGGCACAACCCAAAAAAGTTCCTTTCATAGATTTACCAATGAATGTGGTAAGACAAAGTCTTAATTTGCCGGACAGTCCTCAAGGTATTCCCGGACCGTTCAGTCTTTCTGATATAGATTCATTAAAGAACTCTCTACTTTCGGTAGGATTTGTAGATGTACATAGTGAAAATATTAAAGTTATCTTTGAATTTGATTCTCCTCAAGATTACGTTAATTTTGTCCAGGAAATAGCCGCTCCTGTTAACATGATGTTGGCCAAGGAAACTGATGAGAGAAAAAATGAAATTTGGAACTCCATTAAGGAAGAAGTAATCCGCAAACATCTTGAAAACCAAACAGGTCATGTAAAATTTGATAATGAATCTATATGTGTAGTGGGATGTAAAAAATAGACTCTATATTTTTTGATTAATGATATTAACAATAAAAAAATTAATTGGTAGAATCACAATTTAAACATTGTATAATATTAGACATTATGTTTGGTAACATAATTCTGAATAATATCTGGATATGTACTTGTTATTATCAAAACAAAAGACAAATTAAACTGAAATAATAACACAAAAAAATTGTATTTCTCTAGAATTGTTATTTATTTTTAATTTTATTTATGTAAAAAGTTATTTATTTATGTGTTATCAATTTAAGTCAATAAATAATTATAGATGAAGTATCAGTTAGCTAGATGGCAAAGATACAACTCCTAAGTTTGAAAGTTCTGAACCAATACCATATCCCACCAAGGCAATTCCAGTACCAAGTCCTGCCATTTCGATTCCTCCTTTAATCCAATTTTTCTTTGCTATCCTTGCCTTTAATGCTCCGACTAAAAAAGATGATGATATGCTTATAATTATAGCTATAATTATTGCAAAAGTCGATGGAATCAGGCTAGTTTTTACAGCAAAGAATGGTAATATTGGTAAAATTCCACCAGAAAGAAATGCACCGAACATTACCAAAGCTCCTTTTATAGGACTACCCAGAATATTTAGATTTAAACCCAATTCTTCAGTCAGCATGGTTTTAAGCCAGACAGCTTTGTTTGATGTTATTTTGTCAACTATCTTTTTAAGTTCATCTCCTTCAAATCCTTTTTGCATGTAAATTTCCTCTATCTCCAATCTTTCCTTTTCTGGCATACTTTCAATCTCCAATTCTTCCCTTTTGATTTCTGATTCTAAAATTTCACGTTGAGATTTTACGGCCAGATAATTTTGAACTGCCATCGCTTTCGCACCGGTAAACATACCTATCAACGCAGCCAAAATAACTACATCAGCAGCAATTATTGCACCACCGACTCCTGATACAATCCCAAGTGAAGTATTTACACCATCACCAAAACCAAATACAATGTCTCTAATGTAATTGCTTTCCTTTATATGGGGTTCTACATGAAATTGGTCGTTCATTGAGTATATTTATTCTGAAACCATATTATAATTATGTTATTTTTTGATGACTTATTATGATATTTTAACAAACAGAGATATGGAAAATAATTTGGTTTGATTTTATTTCATCAGATTATTGAAATATCGACATCCTAATTTTATGATAATTAAACATACATATGATTCCTTTAATATGATTTATCGAGATATAGTAATTCTATGATGTATTTTGAAAATATTGGTGTTCAAATTTTGACGAACAAATAAACGATACGGTCTGTTTTAACTAGAGAAGTTTATTAAAGTATATTTGTAGTTATAATATATTAGTACTACTTGTAAAGAATTTTTGAACATACTATATAAACGGAAAAACAGTTTCATGAAAAAATAGATATTTCGATTCGAATCTTTAATTTTAGTAACTGATAGAATACTTCTGGATAATAAAAATTAAAAAAAATCCGACGTATGTTATTTTAATTCGTCTTCGGTTAAAGGATATGAGAATCCTCCGGCTTCCAATGGGATGTCGGTCATAGATAATGCATTCAACAAATTTGAATCTAGATCCACGTTTTTGATTCTGTTTTTTAAGACATTTATCAAATCAGAGGTAGAAACAATTCCAATAATATCATTATTTTCTTTTATGGCAAGATGTCTTATTCTTTTTTCTACCATTAATTTTGTAGCATCGCTTAAAGTGGAATTCTTATTTATAGTAATTAATGGAGAAGACATCACTTTTGTTGCAGTTAAAGTATTTGCTAAAATATTTTTGTAACAAACCTCTCTTACAAGATCCTTTTCTGTAACAATTCCGATTATTTTATCTTTATCATCTATTACAGTAACTGAGCTAATTCTGTTACTTATCATGATGTTAGATATTTCTTGTGCAGAAGAGTTATGTTTTACCTTGATTAGATTTTTACTCATAACTTCGTAAACATAAACTAATGGTGATGGATCTTTATTATGCATCAATATAGATTTCAAAAGGTTATTAATTAAATTTTATTTCGAACATGCCTGTTATGAACGGACTGAAACAAATCAAGAATTTGAAGAAAAGAAGACAGAAAATTGCTGATCTTTTAAATAGCCATATCTTTCTTTTAAAAGGCGATCCAAAATAAAATCAATATGTCTTAAAAAATAAGGAATTAATTTCGCGACAGTACAGGATTAGAAGTTTCAAATTTTCCAATTGGGTTTTTTGGAGGTATTGCAGTTATTGTGTATTTCATTATGAAATCATTAGAAGAGCTCTTATCGCTATGTGTTCCTTGGCCAAAATCAATCGATTCGTAAATTTTGTTTATCTTTCCAATTTCATCATTTGGATTTAGTTTACATCCTACCCAATTAATTGCAGAATTTAATTCATCTTGAATATCGCCTATTTTTACTAAGTAGTTCACACCTTGAGAAAGTGCAGAAACTATATCTGATTGAATGCTTTCAGGAAATGAAGTTCTATCACATCCATCGACTTCCGATCCCACTGTAAAGATACTAAGCGGTAGGTTCTTTGGTACAGTTACGGTAATTTTCTTTGGAGGATTAAAAGTTACAGTCTCTCCATCACTGACATCCCACAATCCCTGTCCTGGTGCATTTGGATCTGTTAAAACAATTTTTTTTCCTTGGACATAAGCTGAAAGATCGTATTCTCCATCTCCTGAAAAGGTTCCTTCGTGTGCATTTTGAACTTTTACTGATTCAAAAGATACAGTTATCGTATAATCAGATGGAATAAATTTAAGTGCTTTGTTACTCTGAAGAGTATTGTCGAATTTTTTGAAAAAAGGCTCGGTCTTTTTTATATCTGCAAATTTGGCTTGAGATATTTGTGATGAGTCTTCGGAGCTGGAGGTTTGGTCATCACTTTCAGTGTCTTCAGAGTTGTCTGAGTCTTCGGAGCTGGAGGTTTGGTCATCACTTTCAGTGTCTTCAGAGTTGTCT
>CAZHFI010000064.1:0-1542 GCA_964531845.1 uncultured Nitrososphaeraceae archaeon | reverse complement strand
GAGTCTTCGGAGCTGGAGGTTTGGTCATCACTTTCAGTGTCTTCTATCCCATCTGGATTTAATTCGGATGTTTCCAAATTTTTAGGTAAAGCATATGTGTTTACAGGATTAGCAATTAAGGTTATGGCGATTCCTACTATTGCTAAAATAAGAAAACGCATATTATTGGTTTTCATCATATATGTATCATTTACATGATTAATAAATTTTTTATATGCTAATCTATTAACATATTTTAATGGTCTATAAAGATTTTTTTCTACATGAAACAACCTCACTTCACTTGCACATTAAAATAAAGAATCTAACTAAATCTATAGTAAAAAAATTTTAAAAAAATATTTCGTTCTATTCTACTTTTTTAAATAATTAAAAAGTTAGGTATATTGTATTTCCTTTAAACATAGTGATATATAATGATCAATTATTTGTTTTAAATAAAAAGTTGTAGACTATTAACTACCCTAATACACTGTGTATTTTTTCTTCCAAATAAGTTATAAAGGCCACGTATTCATATTCTAGAATAGTTCTTTCTATACTATCTGATATTTCTTTGGTTTCAGTAATTGTATTTACAAAAAGTTCGATCCCCATAACATTTCCTTCAGGAATTTTACCTGTAAAATTATCGAGTTCTTTTTCGAGGGACGACCAAGTGTCACAAACTATTATTTTTCTTTTAGTTCGGTTCATTACTATATAGTATTCATAAATCTAGTATTAATCATTTTATCAAAGTTCAATCAAAAATTAAAGAGAATCATTTCAAGATTATTTCCAATAAAATGATACATGTTAAATCTAATCGAGATTTTATATCATAGATCTGTGACTATAATTTATTAAAATTTAATTTTGTTTTTATGCTATTATTTGATATTGTTTTTATTGTTTTGCGAAATTTGCAATCCTATTGGTCCATAGTTTATTAAATAGAAGAAAAAATAGAAGATGATAAAAAATAAAATTTCAGGGAATACACACATAATATGGTTAATAAACTATGTGTTATCCATCATGATTTAGGTTTAGTAAAATCTATTCCATTATTTTATAAATCAATTTCAAAAAATAAAGTTTTGTTATCTTTGTTTCCAGCAGATAACTTCAAGTTTATTTTACAAGATATCAGAATTTTTTAAATACTTTCGCTCAAATAGCAGATTCACAGAAATTTCAAAACTAAGATAAAATTTGAAAACAAAATTAGGTGACTTTAAAATTAGAATAATGGTAGAAAACTCTAATAATATTTGTCCAATCAAGCATTCATTTAATTTAGATGTCAAAAATAATATATGTAATTTAAATCTTAATTAGCAATATTTCCTAGATCAGGTATAGATATTTCTCTAACGCTCAAATTTCTAAAATCAATTGAAATTTTATCCCACCTAAATGTAACCATAGGCGACCCCCAAGTAATAATTTGATCTGGAGTACCTCCACAAATTGTTCCATTTGCACCCCATTTTCCTTTATCGACATATTGACCTATTTTTATCCAATTGTTATTGTTAAAAGGATCTAACCAATTTT
>CAZHFI010000063.1:4914-7587 GCA_964531845.1 uncultured Nitrososphaeraceae archaeon | reverse complement strand
TATCTATATTTGGAGATAGGAAGAAAAGAAGTTACGTGTCTGTCTGGAACTGGGTACAGAGATTTGGTTCAGATCCGATCTATAGACGTAAAAGAATATCTGTATTTATCATTGATGAGACAGTAATTCAGATAGGATGGAAACATTATTTTTTGTGGATTGCTACTGAACCAGTACATCATTCTATCCTGGGAATTCATATTTCAGAGCACAGAAATATGCTTGTTGCAGCACAATTCATTGGATCTTTGGTTAGCAAGTATGGACACCATCCTGTCTACTCTGATGGCGGTACATGGTATCCAGAGGCCTGTGCTGTACTGGGACTAAAACACTATTTACATTCCCCATACGAAAAAAGCATAATTGAAAGAGTTAACCAGTATTTTAAAGATAGGATTGAAGGGTTTGATGATTATTATCCATGTACTGGAAAATCAAATTGTGATCTAGTTCATATCCACAAATGGATATCGTTCTTTGTCGTGATGTACAATGATTTACGAAATCATAAATTTAAAATAGAATTAGGAGGTGAAGAAATTATCTTAAATTAACAGAGCCGAAAAATTAGTTTAAGGGATAAAATTTGATTTTAAAATTTAATAAAATTGATAAAGAAATAGTATTATTAGATTATTATAAGATGAAGCTATATCAAAAAATTACCTTATTCTCTGTAATTCTAGGACTAGTTATACTTGTCCCAATAGTTGTTTCCTATTTTTTTATAAATAGTTTTGTGGGAATACCATTTTTGGGATTGGTTTTAGGTGGATTTATTTTGCATATTGTAATTTTGATTGTGATAAACATTGCTTGCTTTTATACAGCCTTTTTCCTAAAGAATAGGAAAATTGTGGGTGGATTGTTAATTGCATTGGGTTTATCGTTTCTACTATTTGGCAGCTATTTTGGAATACCTAGTATGATATTATTCATAATTTCAGGAGTTTTGGCTTTAAAAGAAAATCGTAGTTTAGGTGCAATAAAAAATAGAACCTAAACCGTATTTTTACGGCAATCTATTCAATGTACGGCAGACAGAAACTAGGTGGATACAGCATCATACCTGCAAGAAATGTAGAAGTACCTGTGTGGAAAACCCGTGGCATGTATAGAAAGAAAATGAAACGGAAACAAGGATACAGTAAATTACTTTATCATCAAAGGAACAAAGAAGAGACCATAATATCTGTCATAAAAAGACTGTTTGGAGAACATAATACATAGAATCAAGATTGGTAAGAATGCAAAATAGAGAATTGATTTTCAGATGTATTGCATATAATACTCACAGAATGGTAAATTTATTAGTCTGGTTGATGGTTTCTACAGAGCCAAATTTTCGCTACTGTATTAGAGTAAGTTAACATACCTAATAACATTACTTTATCAGTTAATCTTTTATTTAGAAGCTATTATTTTTACGACTAGAATATATATACAGTAGATAGAAAAAAGAGAAACCAACAATAATAATAGAAATTATTTTTATACTAATATTGCATTTTATTTTTTTTATAATACTAAATATGAAAATTTCCCCCACAATTATTGAAGGTCTCATCATAAAAATAAAAATAATTATAATATAATTATTTTTATAAAGTCTGTGTCAGTATATTTACCAAATATTCTGAAGTTATATATCAAAAATTTATACCATTATTATCGAAAAATATTATTTTAAATGTTAATCTAATTTTTTTTATAATGCTATTTATGAACTATAACAATAGATCTTTTTGTAATGATTATATGATATTTTTTTCACTATATAGTATGTATAATCCAAATGATTTAATTCAAAATATGACTTTCATTTTATATCCAAAGAGGGGACAAATTGCTTGAAAAGTTAGTAAATTTAAAGTCATAAAAGATAAAAATATAGCATAACACTGATATAGGATCCAAATTTAGAAAGTATCAATTCAAGAAATATTATAACAACAAGCGTATACCATTTCTGAAACTTCATTATACCGCGCATGGATAACCTAGTATTAGGACCTTAACATCAGACGATAAACAATAAAGATTAAATCAATACCGCCACATTTAGAAAAATAGATGGAATAATGATTTTACCTGGCTTAACTGATTGAATCCAGTAATAAATATAAAATAGGACTTACAAAAAAAGAGGTTTTAGGGATGGTAGCGATTATGCTCTTCTAACTCTTGCTGAGAATTAAAATTTCTATCGCATTGTTCACATCTATACTGACTATTTGAACTCATTTATTTTTAATACTCAACATAATTAATAAAAATTTCATTGCTTAGATACATAATGAATAAAAAATTTGACTAATTGTCCATCATACAGTATTTAACCATGAATTTAAAAGTTTAAAATATGTATTATCTATTATTAATCTTTGTAAACATATATTATTTGGATAAGAAGAACGTTTTTCAAATTTCCATTCTAATGGATTAATATAGATTCCTTATGATGGAAGGTTCAAATTGAATAGTGTAAGACATCTATTTAAGTAATTTTGCACATTATTATATGAAATGAAAAACCTATTAATTGTGTCTATATTATCTGCCGGACTCTTATTCTCATTGTGTGAATCGACAATTGTTGCAAATATTTTTGCAGCATCAGATACAACAGATTCCAATGAAACCAGTGCTAAAGATTTTGCCCCCGGTCAA